>CAZXTO010000055.1:0-13683 GCA_964643675.1 uncultured Planctomycetales bacterium | reverse complement strand
GCCTACCGCGAGTACTGCGGCGGCTACCTGGCCGACATGGGCGCGCACCACTTCGACATCGTGCAGTGGGCGCTCGACGCCGACCGCTCCGGCCCGGTCGAGATCCTGCCGCCGGCCGACGGCGACCCCGAGCGCGGCGTCACCCTGGTCTACGCCAGCGGCGTACGCGTGATCCACGGAGGCCCCAGCGGCGCCACCTTCGTCGGCACCAAGGGCAGCGTCCTGGTCGACCGCGGTCGCATCCACAGCGAACCCGGCTCGATCCTCAGCGAGCCCTACGCCGAGGACGCCGCCCGCCAGCCGCGCCACGACACCCACGTCAACGACTGGATCCGCTGCATCGACTCCCGCGCCGAGCCCATCTGCGACGTCGAGATCGGCGCCCGCACCGCCGCCGTCTGCCAGCTCGTCAACCTCTGCTACCACAGCGGCCGCCCGCTGCGCTGGGACCCCAAGAACTGGCGCTTCCTCAACGACCCCCAAGCCAACCGCTGGCTCGACTACGACCGGAGGACCGGCTTCGAGTTGCCCGCTTGAGGTCTTGGGCGCGAGGAGCCTGAGCGGCAGCCGCGGCGTCGGGGACCAGATTCGCACCTGGCCGATGCGACGGCGTAAGCGAAAGCGCGGCGCAACCGGGAAGAGCTTCGCAGCGCGGTACCGGGTCGCGAAGCCAGGTGCCAATCTGATCCCCGACCCCGAGGCCGCCGCTCAGGCTCCTCGCGCCCCAGGCCCCATCGGCCGCCAATTCCGCAAGTCCCCCGACCGCGACTCGAGGATTCCTCGAAGAAGCCGCCCGCCCACCGATTGCGGGCTGAGGGTCCGTCGCGGCCGACTTCGGCATCGGGGATCAGATTGGCACCTGGCTTCGTGACGCTGTACCGGGCTGCGAAGCTCTTCCCGATCGCGCCGGGTACTTGACGATCGTGCCGCAGTGGCCGGAGCGGGAGCCTCTGCCGCGAGCACCGCCTGCCGTTTCGAGCTTCCCGGCAAAAACAGGCATTGAGGGGCTCGAGGGGGGGATCCTCGATTAACATGAGAACTCAGCTCCTTAACCGTTTGGCGGTTTTCTTATGCCTCGCATTCCCATTCGCACTCCCATTCGCACTCTCATTCTCGCTGGCTCCTCGGCTTTCCTCGCCGAGGACCTCTCCGCTCAGTACACCGTCCAGAACATCAGCAACTTCGCCCCCGAGGTGGAGTCGATCCCCTTCGCCGTGAACGAACTCGGACAGGTCGTCGGCCGGGGGGTCGTGGATGTGGCGACGCGCTACGAGGAGGTGCTCGCCTGGGATGGGCGCCGCCCCTGGAGGATCGGTCCCGCCGGAGTGGAGGAGGCAAGCGGCCTCGACGTGAACGACTCGGGGGTCATCGTCGGCGAATACTGGCCGGTCTGGAGCGAAGTCCGCGCCTTCCGGTGGACCCGGGCGGGCGGCTTCGAAGACGTCTTCGCTCCCTACGGTCATATTTCGCAGTGCCGGGCGACCGGGATCAATGACTCCGGGGTGATCATCGGCGGGATCAAGCAGTGGTCTGGCGGCACCGCCGTGATCCTGGACCCGGTCACCGGATTGCAGCAGCTCCCCTTCCTGTCGGGAGGGACCTACCTCCACGCCAATGCCATCAACGAGGCCGGTGAGGTCGTCGGATACGGTGACCGGGTCCTCTCGAACGGCTCCACCGAGAAGCGCGCCTTCCTGTACTCGCAAGGACAGATGATCGAGCTCGTCCCGCCTGATCCTCTCGGGGGTTCGCAGGCGCACGGCATCAATGCCGCCGGAACCGTGGTCGGCCTCGTCTGGAACTCCGCCTTCCTCATGTCGCCGGCCTATTGGGATGCCGCCGGCGTGCACGTCCTCCCCGTTCCTTTGGGCGCCAGGTCCCCGATCGCCGCCGACATCAACGACGCCGGGGACATCGTCGGGGCGGTGCTCGTGAACAACCCCTTGTCGAATGTGCGTGGAGCCTTGTGGCGAGGTGGCATCTTCCATTACCTGGACGATCTCCTCGAGCCCGGGAGCCGCTGGTCGGTCTCCACTGCCGTGGACATCAACAACGCGGGCCAGGTCCTGACCTATGGGAAATACGACAGAGGGAGCGGCTGGCACGACGACGTCGGCGCGATCTTGCTGGAACCCGTGACCACCACTCTCACCCTGCACTCCCCGGTGCCCGGCGAGACCACCTCGTGGGGCCTCACGCAGAATTCGGTCATGGCCAACGGTGCCTCGCCCGGAGAAACGATCGTCCTGTTCGCCGACGTGGCCACCGGGAGCACCCCGCTCGGGTCCTGTGCTGGCGCCTCCTTGGGCCTGGCCAACGCTCAGTCTCTGCGTTCGGGCACCTCTGACGCGAACGGCGGCTTCTAATTCTGGATCGGGATCCCTGCGGCTGCCGCCCAGAGACAGTTCTACTTCCAGGCGGCCGGTTTGAGCAGCTGCGAGGTCAGCAACCTGATTCCGGTCTGGCTGCGCTGAGCCAGCCGCCGCATCCGAGCGGACCCTCAGCCCGACACCGGCGAACGAAACCGCTACTGGATCACCATCGGTTCCGGACCGCCGATTTCGCGGATGACCACCCCGGTGCCGATGATGTCCTGGTAGGTGACGAAGATGCCGTAGATCTGCAGGCCGACCAGGTTGGAGCCGCTGGGCACGGTGGTCGAGGCGTAGATCACCTCGTTGGCGGGCACGAAGCCGCTCCAGCCGGGCAGGCCGGCGGTGGCGTCCCAGCCGGCGTCCTGGTTGCCGGGGATGTGGGTGCCGCCGATGTTCAGGCCGGGGCTGGTGCCGAGGGTCACCCAGCCCTGGTAGAGCATGTTGGCCTCGCCGGGGGCGTGCCAGTTCATCGCCATCAGCTGGCCGGTGACCGGCGGGACCACGACCTCGACGCGCACGCCGCCGGTGCCGCCGCCCCAGTTGGTGGTGTCGGCGCTGTTGGTGTCGCCGGGGGTGCCCTTGTCGCCGTTGCCGAAGCTGGCGACCGCGGCGGCGAAGTTGTTGGAGCTGGCGCCAGCCAGCAGGTCGCGGCGCTCGGCGGCGATGCCGCTGCCGCCGGGCCAGGAGCTGGTGTAGTCGACCTGGTCGAGGTCGGTGCCGCTGCGGCGCAGCCGCAGGGTGTCGCTGCTATTGCTCAGCGACTGCCGGCCGCTCGGCCACACCATCACCGGCTTCACGCCGCCGTTGCGCGAGGGCAGGCCGTCGGCCGCGATCAGGCACTCGTCGCCGGCGGCGAGCCGGATCGGCGCGCGGATGGTGAAGCTGTCGGCGCCGTTGTCGGAGACGGTGACGAGGTCGAGGCTCACGTCCGAGCTGGTGCGGGCGCCGGTCAGCTCGATCCACTCGCCGTCGGCGTCGTTGGACTGCGCCGGGTCGGCCAGGTACTCGCCGACCACGATGTCGCCGGCGCCGGCCGCGGCCGGGTTGGCCTCGTCGCACCAGGCGGTGAAGCTGAGTCCGCCGGCGGCGCTGGCGGTGTAGCTGACGCCGTCGGTGGTCAGGACGACGTCGCCGCCGGTGTCGACGTAACCCTCGGTGCCGACGCCGTCGGTCAGGCTCCACACCGGGATCGTCCAGCTGCTGTGGCTGAGGCGGTCGACCACCTCCTGCTTCGGGTAGCCGTAGCTGTTGCCGCTGCCGCAGGGGATGACCGCGAACTCCGGGTCGATCCAGTTGAGGAAGGTGGCGTTCGAGCTGGTGCGTGAGCAGTGGTGGTTGACCTGGTAGACGTCGACGTCGCCGCACAGCGGGCCGACCGAGGACTCGACATCGGTGGTGGAGTTGCCGCCGCCGGTCAGGTCGCCGCCGAGGAACATGTCGAAGTCGCCGTACTCGAGCTTCCAGGCCACGCTGGCCGAGTTCTCCCACTGGGAGGAGCCGGAGATGTTCACGCTGCCGCCGCCCATCAGGTCGCCCTCGACCACCAGGCAGGTCATGGTGGCGCCGCCGCCCAGATCGAGCACCATGCCCGGCGTGGCGGTCTGCCGCACGCTGGAGTAGGTGCTGGCGTACTGGCTGTAGGACTGCGTGCCCGGGGTGTTGTTGTTGCCGCGGTCGTAGGCGACGTTGCAGTGGATCCCGCTGTTCCAGACCTCGTCCAGGCCGCCGACGTGGTCGGCGTGGAAGTGGGAGGCGCCGACGAAGTCGAGGTGGTTGATGCCGAGCGAGTTCAGCAGCGGCACCACCTTGGCGTAGCCCTCGCCGCCCCAGCCGGCGTCGAACAGGAAGGTCTTGCCGGTCGGCCCGATGATGAGGGTCGAGTCGCCCTGGCCGACGTCGATGAAGTGGACCTCCAGGTCCTGGGCGACGGCGGTGGAGGAAAGGAGGAGCAGGGGCGCGCAGGCCCCCAGGAGACGTCGCAGCATGTCTCGAAAGGGGAGTGGAGGGGAGTCCGGAAGCCTAGGAGCCGTCCGGCTGGACCATGATACCGCCGGTGGCCGCGGCCAGATCGCGCATGAAGCGCACCTTGGGGCCGTCCTTGCCCACGCAGATCCCGTGGATGCGCACGCCGCTGCGGCGGTGCTCGCGGCGCAGGCCGTCGAGCATGTGGCCGGCGTACTGGTGGCTGCCGGAGGAGCCGCCGCCGTCCGAGATCAGCACGATGGTGTCGACCTCGGGGATGGCCTGCGCGGCGATCAGCACGTCGTAGAGCGCCGAGGTGCCGCCGAAGTCGTAACCGCGCAGGAAGTCGACCGCCTTCTCGCGGTTGCGCTTGTTGGCGGACTGCAGGCGGCCGAAGGCGCGCACCGGCTGGTCGGCGATCACGACCACCTCGAAGCGCGCGTCCTCGGGCAGCTGGCCGAGGAAGTAGTCGAGCTCGGCGGTGGCCGCCTCGGCGCAGGTCTGCTCGCCGAGCTTGTCGGCGCGCATGCTGCCGGAGCCGTCGACCACGATCGCGATGCGCGCGCTGTCGACCGGCACGCCGAACATTACCGCGGCGGTGCGCTCCTCGTCGGCGCCGGGGCCGGCGCCGGCCTCGCCGAGCTGGCCGGAGCGGGCGCGCACCAGCCACTCGCCGCCGCGCTCCTCCCACCAGCGGCGCCAGGTCTTCGGCGACCAGCCGAGCCGCTGACCGGTCAAGGCCGCCAGCGCGTCGGCGGTGTCCTTCACGAAGCGGCCCTCGGCGTCCTCGAGGGCGTCGACCAGCAGGCCGGCGGAGTCGTAGACCCGGCCGCGCACCGCGGCGTCGAGGGCGGCGCTGCGCAGGCCGGGGTGCCCGTCCTTCAGCCCCTCCTGGATCAGCGCCAGCAGCCAGTTGCGGTTGACGTCGCCGCGCTCCGCCAGCAGCCGCAGCAGCTCGGCGCGGTCGCCCCGGTCCTTGGCCTTGCCGGCGGCGTCGACCAGGTGGGCGATCTCCTCCTGGCCCAGGCTGGGCAGGGCCCCGAGCCCGGTCAGCAGCGGCGAGGCCGCCCTCAGCTTCTTCGCCACCTCGCCGCGCGGATCCTTCGGCGGCCGCTTGCCCCAGTCGAGCCGTCCCTGCGCGAACAGCAGGCCGAGGCAGCGCTGCCACTCACGCCGCACCGGCACCGGCGACTTGCTGAAGGCGGTCCCGAGCAGCTCCTTGGCCGGCACCGGGCCGTCGCCGCCCGCCAGGGCCCGCAGCGCCAGCACCCGCAGCAGCTCGCCGCTCTTCTTGCTCTTGGCCGCCTCGACCAGCAGCTCGGCCTCCTCGAGGCTGCCGAACTTCTGCATGCCGCTGTAGAACCAGTCGCGCAGGTAGACCCCGCGATAGGTGTCCAGCTTGTCGTCGAACAGCCGCAGCCGCAGCTCCATGGCCTCGGTCCCGCTCATCCCCGCCAGCTCCCGCGCCGCCTGGTAGGCGCCCGCCTCGTAGCCCGCCTTGTCGTTGGCGCGCTCGAGGGTGCGCTCGATCTCCTTCAGGTCCTGGAGAGCGGCGGCGGCGGTGAGGAGGAGGGCGGTGAGCATGGACTTCAGCGTCAGGGATGATGACGTTTCAAGGAGGCCTAGGATACGCTAGTTCTCCTCCCCGATTGGGCTTGGCACTGGGTCCACCTGGGCTCTCTGCTCGCGCCAGTTTCTCCGTCGGCATGTTCACCTCTTTCTTCACGAGGAAGGTTTGGCTCCCCTGCTGGGTAGCTATTTTGCTGCTTCTCGGCGCAGGTCAACTGCTCCGCGGATGGCTCAGGGAATCCTGGATCCAACGCCGGGTTCTTCGGGTGGCCGAAGCGCTTCGCGAGGTCGGAGTGGAGGTGGACCTCGACCTCACCGAGGTCCGCGTATTGCCTGCGGAGGAGTACCGGGCCGTTCATGCGGCCCATGCCGAGCGGGCCCTCGGGGAGTCCCCCTCCTACTGGGAAGGCCAGTATCTCCTGGATAGCATGTTGCGCAGAGAGGAGCGGGTAACCCTGGAGGAGTACATCAGCCTGAACTCGGATTGGCACCCGGCAGGGTTCTACGACCCAGCCACTCGTCAGGTCTACTTCATCCAGGGTGATCACGACTACCGTCTGTGGACCGAAGCGATCGCGCACGAATTCGCCCATGCCTGGCAGCACCAGCGGTTCGGACTGGCTGCGAATCCCTTCCGGTTGGTGGGGACGACTGAGCAGCAGAACATACGGAAGTTGCTCGTAGAGGGTGAGGCTCAGCTAGTCGCTGCGGCCCAATCCTGCTGGCGGGGGGGCGAGCCGCTGTCCTCCATGGCGGGGCAGGACCTGAGGGCAGCTCCCCTGGAGGTGGCAGCCGGTCGACGGCTGGCGCGCTACTACAACGACGGACTGGCTCATGCCTTCGCCTGCTACCAAGAAGGGGGCTGGCCTGCGGTGACCGAGCTCCTCCGCACGCCCCCGGCTTCGACAGAGCAAATCCTCCACCCTGAGAAGCGCGGCCAGGATCTTCCGACTGCTCTGGCCTTACCTGAATGGCCCGAGGAGGCTGGCCAGGCCGAACTCGTGCTCCAGGACGTCATTGGGGAGTTGGGGATCTACTCGCTCCTGGTGAAGCACACTTCGCCATTCTCTTCAGGGCAACTCTCTGCGGCGGCGGGCTGGGATGGCGACATTGTGGATGTCTACCGTTTTTCAGATGGCAGTCCGGCCCTCAGGTGGCGCACTCTCTGGGATCGGGAGGAGGATGCGGTCGAGTTCATGGAGGCAGCCGACTTCCGCTCCGACGGCTCCTTGGCGCGGTCTGGTCGCGTCGTCGATCTGGTCATCGGCGGTTGGAGGGAAGACGACGCCTCCGAGGCCAACCGGGCCGTGAGCATCCTGGCTCGACAACTTAAGGAGACGATGAAGTCGCCGCTGCGAGTCGAGGATGATGAGGAATCTGCCCAGCTAGTCGCCCGCCGGCTGGATCGAGAGGCAGAGGCGGCGCCCCACGAGGCTGTGGGACGATGGGTATTCCCTCGACTGGCATTCTCCTTGCCGATTCCGGAAGGCTGGAATCTGAACGGTACCCCGTGGCACAAGGTCCTTGTGACCCAACAATCCGGCGAGGACTTCTCCGTTAGCGCGGAGGAATTGATGGAGTTCGGATTCGAGCCGGGAGAGGCCCTCGACATCGAAGAGCTCGAGCGATCTGGTTTGTTGGACTCGATGCCGGAAGCCGATCATGCCGCGATCATCGTTCAGGACTGGCCGGCGTACGGACGCGATCTCGACAGCCACCTGGATGACTGGAGGGACCTTCTGGACTCCAACCAAACTATGCGGCATCGCTCATGGAGGTCCTGGGAGGTGGGCGGAGTGAAGGGGACTCGATTCTTCCAGGAGCTCGCTAATGAGATTCCAGAAACCCATTCACACGGAATCGAATGGTGGTTCATCCGCCAAGGGCGAGTCGTGCGGGTTTCCGCCAGCTTTAACCCTGGTGCATGGGACCGCCTGCGGCGAGCTGCCGAGGAGGTCGTCGAGGGCATCACCTGGACTGCTGGTTGAGCTGTTGGTCTGAGCACCGGCATCCCACCCCTCGCTCATTGGTGCCTCGATGGCGGCCGAGGTCGCGCCACCCCCAGAGCCGCGGCGCGGGGGGGCGCTTCTCTGACCGCCGGCGATCGGCCGATCCAGCTTGGTGCCAGAATGGCACCAATGAACGAGGAGGTCATCCGAGGTCCCGTTTGTCTCAGCCTCCCCGGCTCTCTTCCCGATACGCATCGCGGAAGGTCGCCCCGCCCGCCACCTTCTGCAGCGCCCGCTCGGTGGCCTGCAGCGACGGGTCGGCGCCGGCGACGGCCAGGACCTGCTCGTCGAAGCGCAGGCCCTTCGCCAGCTTGGCGGCGAGGCGGAAGGAGGACACCGCCTGGTCGTGACCGCGGAACAGGGGCGGCTTGATGAGCTGGAAGTCGCGGTGATAGCCGCTCGGCAGGTCGCGGATCACGTCGAGCAGCGCGGCGCGCTCGGAGACCACCTGACGCGCATTGGCCCGCAGCAGCTCGACCAGGTCGGGGTTGCGCTTCTGCGGCATCATCGACGAGCCGGTGGTCAGCTCGACCGGCAGCGCGACGAAGCCGAATTCCTCGCTGCTGAACAGCCACAGGTCGGCGGCCAGCTTGCCGAGCGAGATCGCGGCGCCTTCGAGCGCGGTCAGGTAGGCCAGCTCCGGCCTCCCGCGCGAGTGTTGCGCCGCGGTCACCGGCAGCTCAGGCCCGTCGAAGTCCAGCTCGGCGGCGACGAAGGCGCGGTCGAGCGGCAGCGGCACCCCGTAGCCGGCGCCGCTGCCGAGGGGGCACTCGCGCCAGCGCGCCGAGGCCTGCTCCAGCGCCACGCGGTCGTGCTCGAAGGCCTTGGCGTGCGCCGCCGCCCAGTCGCCGACGGTCGACGGCATGGCGCGGCGCAGATGGGTGTAGCCCGGCAGCGGCAGCTCGCCGACCGCGCCGACCGCGGCCGCCGGAGCCGCGGCCAGCTCACCGATCGCCTCCCCCAATCCGGCGAGCGCCGCGCCGGCCTCTGCCGCCGCCGCGCGCAACCACAGGCGCAGATCGGTCGCCACCTGGTCGTTGCGGCTGCGGCCGAGGTGCAGGCGCTTGCCGTCCTCGCCGATCAGCGCGATCAGCCGGCGCTCCACCGCCGAGTGCACGTCCTCGTCACCGGGCTCGACCGTCCACTCTCCGGCCTCGTGGCTGGCCAGCAGACGCTCCAGTCCGCCGCGGATGTTGCTGGCCGGCGCCGACTCCAGCAGCCCGGCCCGCTCAAGCCCGGCCGTGTGCGCGAGCGAGCCGCGGATGTCGTGGACCACCAACCGCTGGTCCTGCAGCCAGTCGTCGCCGATGGTGTAGCGGAGCATCTCGGGGTCCACGGGCTCGCCGCGGTCCCAGATCGGGCGGTGGAAGGTGGGGGAGTCGGTCATGCGGGTGCGGCGGCGAGCGCCTCGAAGGCCAAGGGGGCGAGCGCGGTGTAGAAGGCCGCGCCCGCTTCGAGTTCGGAGCGCAGCAGGTATTCGTCGGGCGTGTGCGAGCGGCGGCTGTCGCCCGGCCCGCACTTCACCGCCGGCGTTGCGTGCAGCAGCGCCATGTCGGAGAGGGTGCTGGAGCCGACGGCCTGGCTGCGGCCGGCGGCGGCGAGCGCCGATCGCACCAGCGGGTGCTCCGCCGGCGTGTCGACCGCCTTCAGTCGGTCCGAGCGCAGGCGCAGCTCCGCTCCGGGCAAGCGGCGCTCGAGCTCGGCGACGCAGCGGTCGCCGTCGTGGGGCGGGGTGAGGCGGGCGTCGAACAGCGCCGTCGCGGCGTCCGGCACGCGGTTGTGGCGCTCGCCGGCGTGGAGCGCGGCGGCCACCAGCGTGGTCGGGCCGAGCAGCTCGTGGCCGGTCTCCAGGCAGACCGCGGCCGGGAAGCCGGCCAGGTCGCGCGCTGCTTCGAGCAGGGCGTTCCGGTGGGGAACGCGGGCGGCGTGGGCGGCGTGGCAGCTCTGGCCGCTCCACTCCGCCTCGAGCACCGCCAGGCCCGCCTGCGAGCGCACGACCTCGAGCCCGGTCGGCTCCCCGGTCACCGCCGCGTCCGGCATCCCGTGAGCGGCGAGCACCTCCTCCATGCCGCGGTTGCTGGTCTCCTCGCCGATGGTGAGCGCCAGCACCAGGGTGCCCGCCGGCGCCGGTCCGGCCGCCGCCGCCGCCATCGCCGCGGTCATCGCCGCGACGCATCCCTTGGCGTCGTTGGCGCCGAGCCCGGTCAGCCGACCGTCCTGCCACTCCGCCGCCCACGGGTCGACGCTCCAGCTCGGCCCGGCGCCGACGGTGTCGAGGTGCGAGTTCAGCATCAGGACCGGGCCGCGGCGCCCTTCTCGCCGGGCCACGACGTTCTCGCCCACCCGTTCCACGTCGAGACCGAGGCGCTCCAGGGTCGCGGCGGCGAAGGCGGCGGCCTCGGCCTCGTTGCCCGAGACGCTCGGGATGCTCACCAGCTGGCGCAGGAAGGCGGCGGGGTCGAAGCGGGTCATCCCACCGCCTGTGGCGCCAGCGTCGGGGCCGCCGGCTCCGCGGTCACCAGCGTGCCGGCGCCGTGGTTGGTGTAGAGCTCCACCAGCAGCGCCTCCGGATCGAGGCCCGAGACCAGGTGGACGCGCGGCACGCCGCCGCGCAGCGCAGCGGCCACGGCGCTGGCCTTGACCGCCATGCCGCCGATCAACGCGCCGCCGGCGCCGAGCTCCTCGAGCTGGGCCAGGGTCAAGGTCGAGATCAGCGAGTCGGGATCCTCCGGCTCGCGGCGCACGCCGCCGGCGTCGCTCAGCAGCACCAGCTTGTCGGCGCCGAGCTCCACCGCCAGCGCGGCGGCGAGCGAGTCGGCGTTGACGTTCAGGAAGCCGCCGTTGCCGTCGCCGGCCGGCGGGCCGATGACCGGCACCACCGCGGCGTCGAGCAGCGCCTGCGCCGGCGCCGGGTCGACCGCGGCGACGTCGCCGACCTCGCCGAAGTCGGTGCGGCCGGCGCTGGTCTCGATCGGCGGGCGGCGCGTCGCCGTCACCAGGGACGCGGCGCCGAGACCGGCGGCCGGAGCGCCGGCGGCGTTGATGGCCGCCGCCAAGGCGCCGTTCAGCTCCCCGCCGACGGTCCAGCGCAGCGCCTTCAACGCCTGCGGGCTGGTGACGCGGCGGCCGTCCACCTTCTGCGGCTCCTCGCCGAGCTGGCGCAGCAGGGCGTCGGTCTGCGGGCCGCCGCCGTGCACCACCACCGGGCGGGCGCCGAGCGCCTGCACCACCGAAAGCTGCTCGGCGAAGGCGCGCAGCAGGCGCGGCCGCGCCAGGCAGGCGCCGCCGATCTTCAACACCAGGGTCTTGCCGCGCTGGGCGCGGACGTGGGGAGCGGCGCGGTGGAGGTCCTTCATGTCATCAGCGCTTCGAGCAGCGCGGTCTGGGCGTGGAGGCGGTTCTCGGCCTGCTCGATCACGGCCGAGGCGGGGGAGTCGAGCACGGCGTCGGCGACGACGACGTTGCGGCGCACCGGCAGGCAGTGCAGGAAGCGGGCGTCGGGGCCGAGCCAGTCCGGCTGCACGCACCAGCGGCGCAGCGGCGCGCGCAAGGCGGCGTCGGCCTCGGCGTCGCCCCAGGTGTCGAGGCTGCCCCAGGACTTGGCGTAGACCACGGCGGCGTCGGCGCAGGCGGCGGCAGGGTCGTCGCTGACCGTCACCGAGCCGCCGCTGGCCGCGGCCAGGCGCTCGGCCTCGGCCATCGCGTCCGCGTGGAGTCCGAAACCGGGCGGGTGCGCCAGCACCACCTCCATGCCGCGCTGCGCCGCCATGCACAGCGCCGAGTTCGGCACCGCGTGTGGCAGCGGCTTCGGGTGCCAGGCCCAGCTGAGCACGAACTTGGCGCGCTGCGGCACGGCGAGCTGATCGAGCGTGGCGCGGTCGGCCAGCGCCTGGCACGGGTGCCAGCGGGCGCTCTCCATGTTGATCACCGGCACGCCGGCGTGGGCCATGAAGCCGCGCATCACCGGGTCGGCCAGGTCCTCGGTCAGCGAGCGCCCGGCCGGGAAGGCGCGCAGGCCGAGCACGTCGACGTAGCGGCCGAGCACGGCCGCCGCCTCGCGCACGTGCTCGGCGGCCTGACCGTCCATGACCGCGCCGTCGGCGGTCTCGAGCCCCCAGACCCCGGCGCCGGCGAGCTGGACCAGCTCCATGCGCAGCTTGGCCGCGGCCCGCTGGAAGGAGGCCTGGGTGCGCAGCGACGGGTTCAGGAACAGCAAGCCCAGCGCCAGGCCGGAGAGGTCCATCGGCGTGGCGCCGCCGCGTAGCTCGAGGGCGCGCGCGGCGAGCTGCTCGACCTGCGCGGGCGGCAGCTCGCCGAGGTGGTCGAAGTGCTTCATGGGGTCTTCGCGGTCGAGAACACGCCTTCGCGCTCGACGGCGTCGAGCACGTCGAGGAAGGCGAAGGCCTGTTTCGGGCTGAGGTTCAGCGGCGGGCACAGGCGCAGGACCTGCGGGTCGCCGCAGCAGCCGGTGAGCACGCCGCGGTCCAGCAGGGCGTCGCGCAGGGCGCGGGCCGGTACGCCGTCGGCGGTCTCCAGGCCGAGCAGCAGGCCCTGGCCGCGTACCTCGACCACCGGTCCGCGGTTGGCGGCAGAACGCAGCGCCGCCGAGCACTGGCGCAGGTCCTCGAGGAAGCCCGGCGCGTGGACGCGGCGCGCGACCTCGGCCACCGCGCGCAGGGCGAGAGGGCCGCCGCCGAAGGTCGAGCCGAGCAGGCCGCCCGGCGCGGCGGCGGCCACTTCGGCGCGGACGAAGCTGAGCCCGACCGGGAAGCCGCCGCCGGCGCCCTTGGCGGTGGTGAACAGGTCCGGCGTGACGCCGTAGAAGGACGACGCCCACGGCGCGCCGAGGCGGCCGCTGCCGGTCTGGACCTCGTCGAAGATCAGCAGCGCGCCGCTGGCGTCGCAGGCCGCGCGCAGCGCCTCGAGGAAGCCGGGCGGCGGTTCGACCACGCCGGCCAGCGATTGGATCGGCTCCAGGATGACGGCGCCGACGGCGGCGTCGATGCCCGCCGCGCTGCCCCAGGGCAGGCGCAGCACCTCGAAGGGCGCGGCCGGGAAGGCCGGGGTGGCGTTGTCGCTGACCGCGGCCGCCGCGGCGGTGCGGCCGTGGAAGGCGCCCTCGAAGCAGACCACGCGGCGGCGGCCGGTCGCGGCCAACGCCACCTTGAGGGCGCTCTCGTTGGCTTCGGCGCCGCTGTTGCTGCAGAAGAGCCGCCAGTCGCCGGCGGGCAGCCCCGGCGCCAGGGCGGCGAGCATGGCCGCGCGCTCGTCCAGCGGCAGCAGGTTGGTGGCGAAGCTCAGGCGCTGCCACTGCTCGCCCAGCGCGGCGCCCAGCTCCGGGTCGCCGGCGCCGAGGCTGTTGACGCAGTGCCCGCCGTAGAGGTCGAGCAGCTCGCTGCCGTCGGCGTCGATCAGGCTGGCGCCGTCCGCCGCCACCGGTTCGAGCGCCAGGCGGGAGTAGGCCGGGTATTCCTCGAGTCCGCTCATCATCACCATCCCAGGCCGGCGCGCGGCAGGCCCTCGTCCTCGTCGAAGCCGAGCATCAGGTTCAAGCACTGCAGCGCCTGGCCGGCGCCGCCCTTCAAGGTGTTGTCGAGCGCCAGCAGCACCTGCAGCACGCCGCCGCGGACCGACGCGCCCAGGTCGGCGCGGTTGGATCCGACCACGTGGCGCAGCTCCGGCGCGCTGCCCGGGTCGAAGCGGACGAAGGCCGCGCCGGCGTAGGCCTCGGCGTAGGCGGCCACCGCGGCCTCGGCGGCGGGAGCAGC
>CAZXTO010000054.1:0-13697 GCA_964643675.1 uncultured Planctomycetales bacterium | reverse complement strand
GCCGCGGCCTTGTCCGCCGCCGAGGACCCGGCCGCTCCGCCCGACGCGCGGCCCGACCTGGTGCTGGTCTCCTGCGACACCCTGCGGACCGACGCCGTGCTCGACCCGCCGGGCGCCCTGCCGGAATTCGAGCGACTGCGCGGGGATGGCAGCTGGGCCGAGTACGCGCTCTCCTCGAGCTGCTCGACCCGCCCCGGCCACGTGACCATGCTGACCGGCCTCGGGGCGATGGAGCACGCGGTGGCCAGCAACGAGAACCGCGTCGAGGTCGAGGCCGAGCTGCTGTCCGAGCGCCTAGCCGACGCCGGCTACCGCACCGCCGCGGTGGTCAGCAACGCGGTGATCCAGCGCCGCTCCGGCTTCGGCGCCGGCTTCGAGGTCTACGACGACTCCCCGATCGCCCGCCGCGGCCCACGCGACGCCTTCCTGCGCCTGGTCGCTGAGCACACCTGGGTCGGCCGCCTCGGCCTGGGCGACTTCCCGGCGCCGGCGGCCCGCTTCCTGTTCGGCGACGGCTCCGCGGTGCTCGACGGCGACCGCGGCAACGGCCGCCACACCACCGACCACGCGCTCCACCTGATGCGCGAGCTGCAGGACGGCGCCGAGCCCTACTTCCTGTTCGTGCACTACATGGACCCGCACGCGCCGTACTGGCCGCCGGACGAGACCGCCGGCGCCTACGCGCCCGACGCCGCCCTGCCGGCCCGCTACGCCGACAGCGGCCTGCTGAACGGGGAGCGGGCGCTGGCCCACCGGCTCGGGCTGGAGCTGCAGGACGGCAACGAACAGGCGCTTGCGGACCTCCAGGAGCAGCGCAAGCTCTACGACGAGGAGGTGCTGTTCGTCGACCGCATGCTCGGCGAGCTGCGGGAGCAGATCGCCGCCAGCGGGCGACCGACCCTGATCCTGTTCACCGCCGACCACGGCGAGCACTTCGGGGAGCACGGCCTGGTGCTGCACCGCAACTCGCTCTACGAGCCGTTGGTGCGGGTGCCGCTGATGCTGGCCGGGCCGGGCGTGCCCCGGCGCAAGCTCGAGACCGTGCCGCACCTCGAGGACGTCGCCCCCACCCTGCTGGCGGCGGCCGGCCTCCCGGCCGGCGACCTGCCGGGGCGGGACCTGCGCGCCGAGGTGCTCCCCGAGCAGCCGCACTTCGAGCGTTACAAGGACATGCTGGCCCTGCGCGACCGCGGCTGGAAGCTGCACTGTCGCCTGGTCGAGGGACCGGACGGCGCGCTCCGCGCCGAAGCGACCGAGCTCTACCACCTCGAGGCGGACCCGGAGGAGCTCGAGGACCTCCTCGCTGCGGAGCCGGAGCAGGCCGAGCGGCTGCTGAAGGCCGCGCGCGCGGTGCTGGCGGCCAGCGGCTCCCGCCTCACCGGCGCCGCCGACGAGGACCCGCTGCACCAGGAGGCGCTGCGGGCCCTCGGCTACGTCGACGGCATCGACGACCCGGCGGACGAAGAGTAGGCCGGCGCCGTCCGTCGCGGGCGACCCGCGCCTAGCCGCCCATCTCCGCCAGCAGCTCCTTGACCTTGGCCTCGAGCGGCTCGCCGCGCAGGTTCTTGGCCCGGATCACGCCCTCGCCGTCGAGCACGAAGATGGTCGGCCAGCCGGTGACCCCCCAGCGGGTGGCGATCGGGCCGCCGATCAGGCCGCCGTCGAAGAAGGAGGGCCAGGTGATGCCGTTCTCCTTCATCGCCTTGCGCAGCTCGTCCCGGTCGTCGTCACTGTTGACGCCGAGGATCACGAAGGGCTCGTCCTTCAGCTCTTTCACGAGCGACCGCTCGTGCGGGTACATGGCCCGGCAAGGGCCTCACCAGTGGCCCCAGAAGTCGAGCACCACCACCTTGCCGCGGTAGTCGCTGAGCTTCATCGGCTCGCCGTCGAGGTCGGCGCCGCTGATCTCGGGCGCGACCTGGCCGATCGCCAGCGCCTCCCGCGGGTGCAGGTTCAGGTAGGCGTCGGCCATCGCGCCGAAGGTGGAGGCCTTGTAGGGCAGGCCGGCGTATTCCTTGGCCAGCCGCTTCAGGGCCGGCTCGGCCTGCTTGCGCGTCTCGGGGTCCCGGCTGCGGCTGGCGGCGCTGCCGATGCCGAGCAGGGCTTCCGCGCGCACGGTGTCGTGCGGCGTGCGCGCCATCAGGCGACGGTAGGCCGGGATCCGGTCGCCGGAGGCCAGCACGAAGCCGGAGTCGATGACCTCGGTCAGGCGCGGGGAATCACCGAAGCGGTCGAGCAGGACCTCGAAGTGGGCCTTGGCGGTGGCGCCCATGGTGCCGGCCTGGCGTTCGTTCCAGGCGTTGCGGTACAGCCACAGGCGGGCGTTCAGAGCCACCTCGTCCTCCGCGGCGGTCTCGGCCAGCTCCAGGAAGCGGGTCCGGAAGGCCTGGTAGCGCTCGCCGCGGTCCAGCTCGGAGGCGTCGTAGCCGGCCTCGAGCGCCCGGAAGGCGTCCGGCGGCGGGGCGGGGTCTTGCGGCGCCGGCGCGGCCAGCAAGATCGTGGAGCAGAGGGCTGCGATCATGCTCCCACCGTATCACCGGGCCGCGAAAGCAGGCGGCGTGGAGGGGGCGGGAGGGGGCCCCGGCTGCGGCCGGCTCAACCGTGCTTGATCCGGTGGCGACCGAGCACCCGCTCCAGCCCCACCACCCGCAGGCCCTTCGGCGCGGCGCCGACCGGGAACTCCTTGCGGAAGCTGCCGGGAGGCACCATCAGCCGCTTGCGCTGCGGCTGGCCGTCCTCGGTCCACTCCAGGTCCAGCGGCACGTGGAAGCCGGTCTTGGCGCTGCCGTCGTTGCGCAGCTCGATCCGGATCTTGCGCCCGTCGGCCGCCACCCGGCCGCGCAGCATCGGGTAGCCCTGGCCGTAGACCCACTGGCGAAAGAAGCGCTCCCAGCTGCGCCCGGTGTGCTCCTCGAGCACGGCGCGGAAGTCCTCGGTGTCGGCGTTGCGGTAGCGGAAGCGCAGGTTGAAGTCCTTGACCGCCGCCCACCAGGCCTCGTCGTCATCGACGAAGTGGCGCAGGGTGTGCAGCACC
The DNA here is from genome assembly GCA_964643675.1 of uncultured Planctomycetales bacterium. Taxonomy (GTDB): domain Bacteria; phylum Planctomycetota; class UBA1135; order UBA1135; family UBA1135; genus J029. Next base: position 10,663 of record CAZXTO010000054.1, on the reverse strand, counting down.
GTGGCGCCCTTGGTGTAGATCACGCCGGCGTAGGCCTCGCCGCTGTCCACGTCCTCGCCGCGGTAGAGCCGGGAGCGCTTGCCCACCCCCTCGCCCATCTCGGCGAAGAAGCGGTCGGCGGCGGCGCGGCCCTGGGTGCGCTCGACGTAGACCCCTTCGGCGTAGGTGCCGAAGCCCTCGTGGATCCAGAAGTGGCCCCAGTCGGTGGCCGACACCCCGTTGCCCCACCACTCGTGCGCCAGCTCGTGGACCAGGATGTAGTCGAACCAGCGGTTGCGCGAGGCCATCGGGTCGCGCACGCCGTTCTCGGCGCACCAGGCCGGGTAGCTCGAGCCATAGGCGATCGCGGTGGAGTGCTCCATGCCCCAGAAGTTGGTCTCGACCAGGGCCAGCTTCGACTCGGGGAAGGGATAGGGGCCGAAGGCCTCGCAGTAGATCCGCATCAGCTCCGGCACCTGCCGGAACTGCACCGCCGCCTTGTCGGCGTTCTCCGGCAGCACGTAGTAGAGGAAGGGCACCGGCTGCTCGTGCCCGGGCAGGCCGGAGAGGCGGTCCTCGACCACCACGTAGGGCGCCGCGTTGAGGGTGACGGTGTAGGTCTCGAGCGGGTAGTCGTGGCGCCAGCGGTAGGTGGTCCAGCCCGGCTCGGGGCTCTCGGTGCCGAGCAGGCGCCCGTTGCTGACCCCGACCAGGCCCTCGGGCACGGTCAGGTCCATGCTGACCCGCTCGGGCTTGTCGTCGGCGTGGAAGAAGTTGGCCTTGCAAGGCCACCACGAGTGCGCGCCGGGGCCTTGGCAGGAGGTGTTGATCCACGGCTCGCCGGCCTTCGTCCGCGCCCAATGGAAGCCCGAGAAGCCCGAGAAGCTGCGCGGTTCGCCGGCGTAGTCGACCTCGACGGCGAAGGCCGCGCCGGCCGCCAACGGCGCCTCGAGCTCGGCGCGCAGGCGCCGGTTGCGGTGACGGAAGTCGAGCTCGGCGCCGTCGAGCCGGAAGCCGCTCACCCGCCACTCGTCGTAGAGGTCGAGCACCAGGATCTCGAGGCCGTCCTCGCCGGCGATCGCCTCGACCCGGACCGTGCCCGAGAGCTGCTTCTGCTCCGGGTCGACGCGCAGGTCGAGGTGGTAGGCCTGGACGTCGTACTGCGTCCGCGGATCGACCTCGCTCTGCGGCGCGGGCGCAGCGAGGAGCAGGATCGCGAGCAGCTTCATCATGGTCGGTGGCGCGGGGCCGATGCGCAGCCTACGGGCGGGCCGCCCCCCAGGCCGCCATTTTGCCAGCGCTCGGGGGCCGCAGAGCCCCGCCGAGCTCGCTGGCGTATCCTGGAGCCGATGCGACGCCTGCTGGAGATCGCCCTGCTGGCCGTGCTGGCCTACCTGCTGCTGTCGCGCTGCAACACGCCGATGGCGGGCAAGGCGGCGCCGGCGCTGCAGGGCGAGGACTGGCTGCTGCGGGCGGGGGTCGAGCAACCCGCCGACCCGAACGCCGGCTGGCGGCTGCTGGCCTTCTTCTCCCCCACCTGACCGCCTTGCCGCCGCGAGGTCCCGCACCTGGTCCAGGCTGCGCGCGACTTCGGCCCGCGGGGCCTGCAGGTGATCGGCGTGGCCGGCGCGCCGGCCGCGCGGGTGCGCCCCTTCGCCAACGAGCTCGGCGTGAGCTACCCGCTGCTGGTCGGGAGCTGGGCCGACTTCGAGAGCTACGGCGTCCGCAGCGTACCGGCGGTCTACCTGGTCGACCCCTCCGGCGAGGTGGTCGAGACCGGCCTCGACGACTGCCTCGAGGAGCTGGCCGCGCGCCTGCCCTAGGCGCTCGGGGAGGACTCGGCGCTGGACCTAACGCGGCGTAGGCCGCTCGCGCTCCCCCTTCGCGGCGAGCATCGCCACCACCGCCCCGATCAGGCTCCCGACCAGGAAGGGCGCAGCATGCGTTGACCGGGCGCCTGCCATCAGGATCAGCACCCCGGCGACCGCCGCCCCACACAGCAGCGCGGCGCCGGCGACGAACTTCGGCGCCGACGGCGAGTCCCGCAGCTGGACCGCCGCGGTCACGCTGATGCTGCTCCCGGCCAGCGCTACCGCGCCCAGGGTCCAGCCGGGGGCGCCGCTGTCCAGCCCCCAGGCGAAGCAGGCGCCGCCGCCGCTGATCAAGGCGCCGACCAACAACGCGCCCCGGCGCTCGGCCGGGGCCAGCGAGCGGCGCCCGTCCCGGCTCAGCAGCAGCACCAGGTTGAGCAGCATGTCGAGCTGGGCGAAGAGAAGGATGTAGACCGCGTGGACCAGCAGGTAGGGTTCGAAGAAGGGGACCGAGCTCGGGTCCTCGGCCCGGCTGCGGTAGAAGAACCACCCGATCAGGAACACCACCAGCAGGATCAGGCGGCGCGCTGCGTATGGAATTCGAGAGAGGGCGATCACCAGCTGCAGCAACCAGCCGAGCAGCGGGATCCGGCCCTTCATCGAGGCCAGCAAGCCCTCGCGGGCGATGGCGTCGCCCGGGTCCAGCCGCAAGGCCTCGCGGAAGTACGGCAGGGCCTGACCGGGCCGATGGCGCAGCAGGTGCCACCAGCCGCGCAGGCTATGGGTGTCGGCGCCGTCGGGATCCCGCGAGAACAACTGGTCGAGGGCGGCCCCGGCCTCTTCTTGACGCCGCGTGGCGATCAACACCAGGACCCGGAGCTGCAGGCATTCGATGTGCCCCGGGTCGAGCGCGAGGCCCTGGTCGGCCATCTGCATCGCGCCCTCGAAGTCCTGGGCGTCGTGGGCGATGATGCCGCGCAGGTAGTAGAGCACCGGCTCGTCCTGCTCCAGGGCGAGCGCCTCGTTGGCGGCGTGGGCGGCCTCCACCAGGCGGCCGCGCACGCACAGCACCCGAGTCAGGACCTCGAAGCCGCCGGCCTCCTCGGGCGCCAGCTCGATCGCGCGCCGCGCGGCGCGCTCGGCCTCGTCGAGCTCGCCGAGCTGGATCTGGCACAGGCCGAGCAGGGCGTGGGCACGGGATCGCTCGGGCTCCTCCTCGAGCACCCGCAGCACCTCCTCCCGAGCCGCGGCGTAGGCCTGGCGCTGGTAGAGCTCGAAGGCCGCGGCGAGCGGGTCGTGGACCGGCCCCATCGGCTCGATCAACGCCTGGGTTCCCGGTTGCGCACCACGCCCAGGACCCAGGTCGACAGCAGGTTGCCGAAGAAGGCGTAGAACAGCGCGGCGTAGCCGAGCCGGCCGATGTCACCCCAGGGCTGGTAGAGGTAGAAGACCAGGCCGCCGAGGCACATCAGGCCGAGCGCGCCGCTGATCAGGATCGCCACCTTGCGCGGCCAGCCGGCCGAAGCGACGAAGCAGGAGGTGACCGGGATCGCCAGGGTGCCGAAGCCGGCGGCGGCGTTGACCCAGAAGTCGGAGCCGGTGGTCTTCGACAGGACCAGGAACAGCGCCGCCGATCCCAGCAGCACGCCCAGCAAGGAGGCGCTCCAACGCTCCCCGCGGCGGAGGGTGGAGCGGCCGTAGGGGCTGGCCATCAGGAACAGGTCGAACAGCGGGCTGCCGAGCCAGCTCGTCAGCACGAAGGCGAAGTAGAACCAGATCAGCGGGTCCAGATAGGGCCCCAGCTCGGGCTGCGCGCGCTGGATCTTGGCCGCGAACTGGATCAGGACGAAGGCGCCGATGATCACCGCGCCTCGCACCCGCGGCGACAGGCTGATCATCCACAGGCCGTAGCGCAGCAGCAGGGCGTAGAACGGGTTGCGGGCCTTGATCGCCTCGACCATGCCGGTGCGCGCCCACTCGCTGCCGGGATCGAGCCGCAGCGCCTCGCGGAAGTGCTCGCGCGCCTGCTTGGGGTCGCGGGCGTGGAGCAGCTCCCAGCCGCGAGCGGCGTGGCTGTGGGCGTCGTCCGGGTCCTGGGCCAGGGCGACGTCGAGGGCCGGGCCGGCCTCGGCGGTGCGGCCGAGCAGCACCAGCGCGCGGCTGCGGAGGTTGAGGCAGCCCTGGTGCTCGGGGTCGACCTCCAAGCCCTGCTCGGCGAAGGCCAGGGCCTCCTTCCAGCGTTCGCGCCGCATCGCCACGATCGCGTTCAGCTCGTGGGAGTCCGGGTCCTCCGGGTCGAGCCGCAGGGTCTCGCGGGCGGAGGCCTCGGCCTCCTGGTTGCGGTTGCGGTAGAGCAGCACCCGAGCCAGGGCGTCGTGCATCTGCGGCGCGTCCGGAGCCAGGCCGACGGCGCGACGCGCGGCCTCCTCGGCCGGCGGGTACTGCTCCAGCATGAGGTGCCCCAGGGCCAGCAGGCGGTGGGCCTCCGGGTCCTCGGGGCTCTCGGCCAGGGCCGGCTGCAGCATCTGCAGGGCCTCCGCGGCCCGGCCGGTCTGCAGCAGCATCTGCGCGCGCAGCAGGTGGCTCATCAGCTCTCGATCTTCAGATAGCGCAGGATGTCGTCGTAGAGGCCGGACTGGTTGGCGTACAGCGCGTGGTTGCGGGCGGTCGCGAACCACTCCTTGGTGCTGGGCCGGACCGTCTTGGCGGCCTTCAGCAGGTCGCGGGTGGTGACGGGCTCAGGGATGCCCGAGCGCAGGGCGTCGGCCAGGCGCGACTCGACCGCGCGGTCGACCACCGCCTGCAGGTCGGCGCCGGAGAAGTCCTTGGTCTTCTTGGCCAGCTTGGCGAAGTCGACCTCGCCGACCGGCTTGCCCGCGAGCAGCACCCGCAGCACCTCGGCGCGGGCCGGCTCGTCCGGCGGCGGCACGAAGATGATGCGGTCGAAGCGGCCCGGGCGACGGAAGGCCGAGTCCAGGTGCCAAGGCGTGTTGGTGGCCGCCAGCACCAGCAGACCGTCGTTGTCGCCGGCGACGCCGTCGAGCTCGGACAGGAACTGGTTGACGGTCATGCGGCTGGCGCTGCGCCGCATGTCGGAGCGGCTGGCGCCGAGGGCGTCGACCTCATCGAAGAACAGCACGCAGGGGGTGTTGGCGCGCGCGCCCTCGAAGATCGCGTGCAGCTTCTGCTCGCTGGCGCCGATCCACATGTCGAGCACGTCGTGGATGCCGATCGACAGGAAGGAGGCGTCGACCTCGCCGGCGGTGGCCCGCGCGAGCAGCGTCTTGCCGCAGCCGGGCGGGCCGTAGAGCAGGATGCCGCCGCCGACCTTCTTGCCGTAGCTCTTGAACAGGTCCGGGCGCTGCATCGGCAGCACGATCTTCATCCGGATCTGCTCCTTGACCCCGTCCATGCCGCCGACGTTGCGGAAGTCGATGCCGGGGTCCTCGAGGTCGAGCTCCTCCGGCGCCTCCGGGTCCTCCTCGACCCGAGCGCGGACGCGGCCCTCCACGACCTCTTCCTGCTCGTAGCCCGCGGGCACCTCGGGCGGCTCCTGAGGCCGCTCGCCGAGGCGCTCGGCGAGGTCCGGGTCGGCGGCGGCGGCGTCCTGGGAGACCGCGCGGCGGTATTCCTCGGCGGCGCGGCGGGCGTCGCCCGAGGCCAGCAGCAGGCGCGCCAGCACCACCCGGTGGGCGGCCTGCCCGGGCTGCTCCTCGACCAGGGTCTCGGCCACGACCAGGGCTTCGGAGTACTTGCCCTGGGCGGCGAAGGCCCGTGCCAGGCCGGTCTGGGCCTCGACCCCGCCCTGCAGGGCGAGGGCGCGGCGGTATTCGGCCTCGGCGCCGGCGAAGTCCTGGCGCTCGAACAGGGCGTCGCCCAGCAGGCGGCGCAGGATGCCGTTGTCGGGCGACTGGCGGATGGCGCTGCGGAGCTGAGCCGGGAGGTCGGAAGAAGGGTCCATAGCAATCAGGATGGAAGACCCTAAGATTAGTCCGGCGTCCGCGACCGGGCGCGCCAAAAGCCCCGCCCCTATCATGCCCGCCTTGCTCGCCACCCTGGATCCCACCCGCCGCTGGCACCTGCGCCGCGCCGCCGTCCTGGCGGTGATGGTCCTCGCCGCCGCGCTCGGCGCCGCGGCCCTGCCCGGCGGGTGCCTGGCGCAGCTGCTGCTCGACCTGCCCTGCCCCGGCTGCGGCCTGACCCGCTCGGTCGCCGCCACCGCGCACGGGGACTGGTCGGCGGCCTGGATCCTGCACCCGCTCGGCCCGCCGGTGGCGCTGGCCTTCGGCCTGCTCTTCCTCGGCAGCCTGCGCCTGGCCCTGCGACCGGCGCGCTCGGCTGCTCACCATCAACGGGCCTTGGTGTGGATCCGCCGCACCGACCGCCTGCTGATCCTCTCCCTGACCGCGGTGTGGCTGTGGCGCCTCACCGCCGAACTCTGAACCCGTCATGTCCGTCATTTCCTGCCCCTCCTGTGGAGGCCAGACCGCCCGCGCCGGCTTCGCCGCCTGGCAGTGGATCGTGTCCATCTGCTTCTTCCCGATCGGCCTGCTCAGCCTGCTCGCCGGCCGGCAGCCGACCACCTGCAGCCACTGCCGACACTCCTTCACGACCTGAGCCCCGGGCCCCCCGACGGCTGATGGATCGCCGGCGCCGGCCCCGGCGCCGGCGATCGGTTTGCCCATCGGCGCCGGCCGGGCGAGGATTCCTGGTCGCCCATGCGAGCCTCCCTCCCCTTGCTGTTCGCGGCCGCGGTCGTCTCCCTCGCCTTCACGACCGCCCCCGCCTCCCCTGCTCCCGCAGCGGCCCCGCAGGACCCGGCCGAGCCCGCCGGTCCCGCCTTCCTCGAGGCCTCGCGCTGCGCCACCTGCCACGAGTCCAGCGATCAGGCCGCGGCCATGCGCGACCAGCAGGGCCGCAGCGTCGCACCCTACGATCTGTGGCGCGGCACCATGATGGCCAACGCCGCGCGCGACCCCCTGTGGCAGGCGATGGTCTCGGCCGAGGTCGCGGCCCAGCCGCAGCACCGCGAGTTCATCGAGAACAAGTGCACCAAGTGCCACGCGCCGATGGCCTGGGTCGACGCCAACGAGAACCTGGGGCGCCCGCTCGCCATGGCCGACCTGCACGGCCCCGACATGCACGCCGGCATGGCCGACGAGGGGGTGTCCTGCACCCTGTGCCACCAGATCTCGCCGCGCGGCCTCGGGACCGAGGCCAGCTTCACCGGCGGCTTCCACGTCAACACCGGCAAGTGGATCTATGGGCCGTACGAGGACCTGTTCTCGATGCCGATGATCCGGCACACCGGCTTCACCCCGGTGCCCTCCGACCACGTCCGCGAGTCGGCGCTGTGCGCGACCTGCCACACCTTGTTCACCGACGCGCTCGACCCCGAGGGGCGGCCGACCGGCCACAGGTTGCCCGAGCAGACGCCCTACCTGGAGTGGCGCAATTCGGTCTACAGCACCGAGCGCGCCCGGCCGGGCGAGCAGGCGGCGAGCTGCCAGGAGTGCCACATGCCGGCCACCGACCTCGACGGCGCGCCGATCCGCACCAACATGGCGCGCAACCCCGCCGGCCGCGACTTCCCGCGCGCCACCCCGCGGCAGCCCTACGCGCGGCACCTGTTCGTGGGCGGCAACACCCTGCTGCCGAGCATCTTCCGCGACAACGCCCGCGAGCTGGAGGTGAGCGCGCCGGCGGCCGCCTTCACCGCGGTCGAGGAGGCCGCGCGCGATCAGCTCCAGAACCGCACCGCCGAGCTCGGCCTGGTACGGGCGGCGCGCAGCGGCGAGCGGCTGCTGCTCGACCTGGAAGCGCGCAACCTCGCCGGCCACAAGCTGCCGAGCGGCCACCCGCTGCGGCGCGCCTGGCTCCGCGTCACGGTCGAGGACGCCGAAGGGCGGCTGGTGTTCGCCAGCGGCCGCCACGACGATCGCGGCCGCATCCTCGGCGGCGACGGCCGGGTCCTGCCGAGTGAGTCGGTCGGCGGGCCGATCGAAGCGCACCGGACCCGGCTCACCTCCTCCGACCAGGTCCTGATCTGGCAGGCGGTGATGGAGGACTCGACCGGCGCGCCGACCTGGAGCCTGCTGGCGGGCGCCCGCTACCAGAAGGACAACCGCCTGCTGCCGCTCGGTTGGGACCCGGAGCACGAGAGCGCGGCGGTGATCGGCGCGATCGGCACCGACGGCGACGAGGACTTCCGCGGCGGCGCCGACGGCGTGCGGGTGGTGGTCCCCGCCCCCGCCGATCGCGGCCCCTACACCGTGCGCGCGGCGCTGCTCTACCAGACCGCCGACGCCCGCTTCCTCGACGAGCTGTTCCAGGCCGGCACGCCGGAGACCGAACGCTTCCGCCGCCTGTGGCTGCAGGCGCCGCGGCCGCCGGAGGTGATGGACCAGATCGCCTACCGGGTGGAGTAGGCGTAATCCTGCGCCCACCTGGCGCGGAAACCCTAGGGTGAAGAGGCGGGAGCGGCGTCGGCTGCCCCCGCCTCTTCCGAATCCCCGCGTTTGCGGTCCCCCCCGATTTGATCCCTGCTATGGAAAACGACTTCGATTCCTCCTCCTTCTCGGCCAAGGGTGTGCTCGCCGGCCTGGCCGGCGCCCTGATCGGTGCCGCAATCTGGACCGCGATCGCCGTCGCCACCGGCTACATGATCGGCTACGTCGCCTGGGGTGTCGGGCTCCTGGTGGGCGTGCTGGCGGTCAAGGCCGGAGCGCGCGGCCGAACGATGGCCGTGACCTGCGCCCTGCTCGCGCTCGGCGGCATCGCCGTCGGCGAGCTGTTGACGGTGCAGATCGTCTACGACCGCGAAGTCGAGGGCTTCATCAGCGAGTTCGCCGCCGAGAATTCCGACGAGGACTTCTACCAGGAGACCCTGGTCGACGCGCGCGATTACGCCGCCCTGGTCGAGGCCGGCGCCAACGAAGATCCGGCGGCGCTGTCCGGTTTCCTGCTGGACCACGGCTACGACGTCGAGCTGGGTGAATCCGGCATGGTGACCGAGGCCTCCCGGGCGGAGTGGTTGGCCGATCGCGCCCCGCACCTGGTCGAGGTGGCGCGGGACCAGCCCAGCTTCGAGCAGTGGCAAGACGAGCGGACTGGCATGATGCGTGAGGTCATCGCGACCGACCGGAACTCCGACATCCTCTCGCTGGTGGTGGAGGAGCTCGGTCCGGTGGACCTCTTGTTCGCCTTCCTGGGCATCGCCACGGCCTTCCGCCTGGTGATGGCAGCCGGAGTCCGGCGGGACCCGGATGAGGAGGAGGACCCGGAGCCGGATCAGGCCGAAGAGGCCGAGCAGCCGGCCGCAGCCGGCGCGCCCGCCTAGGCCGAGTCAGCGGCGGCTGCGGTCGCCGCCTGCTCTTCCAGCCGCTCCACCGCGCGGCCGGTGCGGACGCCGTGCCACCACTGGGTCGGCCACATGAGGAAGTAGGCCATCCCAGCCCACATGCCCCAGCGCTCGTTGGCGGCGGCGATCGCCACCGACAGGCCGGCGATGCCGACGCTGATCAGCTGGGTGCGCATCGAGCCGCGGGTGATCTCCTGCTCGACCGGGTCCAGCCCCAGCTCCGCGCGCAGCCGCCAGGCGCGCCAGAACATCAGCGCGAACAGGCCGAAGACCGCCACCCCGCCGGCGCTGTAGAGGATCATCAGCAGCTGCATGTCGGCGTAGCTCTGGATGATCTGGGTGCCGCCCGGGTCGGCGTAGTCCCAGGGCCGCCCCAGCACCAGGTGGTTGTAGAGCAGGTGGAACAGGAACTTCAGCGGGTAGACGTAGACCAGCACCAGGAACAGCGCGGCGAAGTTCAGCAGGCGGGTGAGCGGGTCCTCGAGGCCGTAGCGGCGGTGGTAGATGAAGTGCTCGTGCCAGACCAGGATCAGCAGCGCGAAGGTCACCAGCAGCACCGGCAGCTGGACGAAGAACTCGACCAGCTCCTGCAGGTTCGACGGCATTTCGGTCGAGACCAGCAGCAGGGTCAGGGCGAAGGCGAAGGCGGCGTCGACGATGCCCTCGAGCCGCGAGACGTCGCCGCCGCGCCAGCGGAAGCGCTGCTCCCCGGGCAGGGTCTTCGCGAGGTACTGGCTGAGCATGCGCCGCAGCCTAGCAAGTCCGCGCGAAGCTCCTTGAGGACCGCCCGCGCGCGCAGCGGCGCTACCCTCTCCCCCGGTGCCCGCGCTCCCCTACCTCTTTCGCCGGCCGGCGCTGCTGGCCCGCGACCTGCTCGTGAACCGTCGCGAGCCGGCGCTGGACAAGCTGGCAGCGATCGAGGATCCGGAGCGCTTCGTGTGGGCGATCCTGCCGCACGCCGCGCGCAGCTTCTCGGCCTGCATCACGATGCTGCCGGCGCGGCTGGCCCGCACCGCGGCGGTGGGCTACCTCTACTGCCGCATGCTCGACACCTACGAGGACCTCGAGCCGGACGTGGAGTCGCGGGTGGCGGCGCTGGGCGCCTTCGCCGACCGCATGCACCAGGACCAGCTCAAGCCGGCGGCGGCGATCCACGCCCCGGTGGTGCAGGACCCGCGCGACAGCGCCCACCTGCTGCTGGTCGAGAAGCACGCCCTGGTGGACGCCGTCTACGCCGAACTGAGCCCGGAGCACCGGCAGCTGGTGCGCGAGGTGGTCGGCGACATGGCGGAGAGCATGTGCTGGTCGGCGCGCGCCTTCCACGACCAGGGCGGGGTGCTGGAGGACCCCGAGCAGCTGTCGCGCTACTGCCACGGGGTGATGGGCCAGCCGGTGCGCTTCGCCCTGCGGCTGAGCCTGAAGCAGCCGCTCACGGCCGACCAGGAGCGCGACGCGCTGGCGGTCGGCGAGTACGTCCAGCTCGCCAACATCCTGCGCGACGTAGAGAAGGACC
>CAZXTO010000053.1:0-13715 GCA_964643675.1 uncultured Planctomycetales bacterium | reverse complement strand
CCTCGAGCGCGGCGAGCGAGACCCGGCGCCGGCGGTCGCCGACGCCTGCCGCACGCTGCGGCGGGAGCTCGCCGCCGCCGCCCGCGAGGATTGAGCCCGCCGTGAAGTCCGTCGCCCTCAACCTGGCCAAGCTGGCGATCGCCGCGCTGCTGGTCTGGTACGTGGTGACCCACATCGAGTGGCGCGACACGGTGGAGCAGCCCGGCCCCACCCCCGAGGCCGAGGTGATCCTGCACCCCGGCGAGATCGAGGGCGACTGGCGCAGCGGCGCCTGGAGCTTCACGGCCGAGGAGGGCGGCGCCGCCTGGACCGCCGCCACCCTGCCCGCCGACTGGAAGCTGCGCCCCGGCTTCTTCAGCCTCGTCGCCGGCATGTCCTGGCCCTCCTTCGCCCTGTCGGTGGGCATGTGGCTGACCCTGCTCGTGATCGTGGGCTACCGATGGACCTTGCTGCTCGCCGCCGCCGGCGTGCCGACCGGCTACGGCCGCGCGATGCGCCTGTGCTTCATCGGCTACTTCTTCAACAACGTCATGCCGGGGCTGACCGGCGGCGACCTGGTGCGGGCGGTGCTGGTCACCCGCGGGCTCGAGGAGCACCGCGCGCGCGCCGCCATGTCGGTGCTGGTCGACCGCTTCATCGGCCTGTTCGGGCTGCTGGCGATCGGCGTGCTGGTGCTGCTCTTCGTCGACTTCAGCGACAGCGCCGACCCGCGCCGGCTGGGCCAGGTGAAGTGGGCCGTGGTGCTGGTCTTCCTGGGCGGCATCGCCGGGGTCCGCGCCTACCTGTCGCCGACCCTGCGGCGCCTGTTCCGCCTGGACGCGCTGATCCAGAAGCTGCCGATGGCGGACAAGTTCCAGCGCCTCGACGAGGCGATCCTCGTCTACCGCGGCCACCGCGGCCGCGTCGCCGTCGCCTTCCTGCTGTCGATGGTGCTGCAGGCCGCCGGCGTGATGGCCTTCTGGGCCATGGGGCAGGCGCTCGGCGCCGGCCTCGCCCTGGCCGACAACTTCGCCGTCTACCCGGTGGTCCAGACCATCTCCTCGGTGCCGGTGGCGCCGGCGGGCTGGGGCTACGGCGACTTCCTGTTCGGTAAGTTCTTCCAAGGATTCGGATCCACCTTCACCCTCGGGGTGGCGGTCTCGGTGATCTTCCGGCTCACCACCCAGCTCGGCGTCGGCCTGATCGGCGGCGTGGTCTGGGTGCTGTCGAAGGAACGGGGCGCCACCGACCTCATTGATCGGAGCGAAGCATCATGACCCTCGTCGTCGTCGGTTCCGTCGGCATTGACACCGTGGAGACCCCCTTCGGTCGCGTCGAAGACGTGGCGGGCGGGTCCGCGGTCTACTTCTCCCTCGCCGCCTCGCTGTTCACCGAGGTCCGGGTAGCGGCCAACGTCGGTCACGACTACCCGCCCCATCCCTGGGAGGCCTTGCGGGGCCGCGGCGCCGACCTCAGCGGACTGAAGGTCTTCGAGGACCAGCCGACCTTCCGTTGGACCGGCCGCTACGAGGGCGACATGGCCTCGGCCGAGACCCTGCAGACCGAGCTCAACGTGCTGGCCGAGCCGCCGGTGGTGCCGGAGTCCTACCGCAAGGCGCCCTTTGTGTTCCTGGCCAACATGGGCGCCGACGTCCAGATCCGGATGCTGGATGCGCTCGAGGGCGGCACGATCTTCGCCGACACCATGAACCTGTGGATCAAGACCCAGCCCGAGGAGCTGCGCGAGGTCCTGCGCCGCATCGACGGCCTGATCCTGAACGACGGCGAGGCCCGCATGCTGACCGGCGAGACCAACCTGATCGCGGCCGGCGGCGAGCTGCTCAAGATGGGGCCGAAGATCGTGGTGGTGAAGAAGGGCGAGCACGGCGCCTTCCTGTTCGCCGAGCAGTTCCACTTCGCCCTACCGGCCTACCCGACCGCCCGGGTGGTCGACCCGACCGGGGCCGGCGACAGCTTCGCCGGCGGCTTCCTCGGCTTCCTGGCCGAGTGCGGCAGCCTCGACAAGTTCGAGCTGCGGCGGGCGATGGCCTACGGCACCGTGGCCGCCTCGGTCACGGTCGAGAAGTTCTCCACCCTGGGGCTGGAGGAGGCCGGGCGCGAGGAATTGGACCGCCGCTACGGCGAATTGCGCGAGTTCGTGCGCCTGGAGGAGCACCAAAGGGTGTAACGCCGGACGCCGAGAACGTCTGCTTTTTCGAGATCCCGGCTTCCATCGGCCGGCTCCGAGGACTAGACTGGGAAACACGAACAAAACCCAAACAAGGGGAGACGACCGTTGGCCGCCAAGAAAAGCAAGAACGATCCCACGACCGAGCGCGAAAAGGCCCTCCAGGAGGCTCTGGCCTCGATCGAGAAGAACCACGGCACCGGCGCCGTGATCCAGATGACCGACGACTACGTGGTCCCGGTCGAAGGCGTGCCGACCGGTTCGCTGGCCTTGGACCTGGCGCTCGGCGGCCGCGGCCTGCCGCGCGGGCGGGTGATCGAGCTCTACGGCCCGGAGGGCAGCGGCAAGTCCACCCTGGCGCTGTCGGTGATCGCCCAGGTCCAGAAGCTGGGCGGCTACGCGGCCTTCATCGACGCCGAGCACGCCTTCGACCCCGAGTACGCCAAGAACATCGGCGTCAACCTCGACGGCCTGCGCTTCAACCTGTCCCAGCCCTCGACTGGCGAGGAGGGGCTCGACATCTGCGACCGCTTCGTCAAGTCCGGTGCGGTCGACGTGATCGTGGTCGACTCGGTGGCGGCGCTGGTGCCCAAGGCCGAGATCGACGGCGAGATCGGCGACACCTTCGTCGGCCTGCAGGCGCGCATGATGTCGCAGGCGCTGCGGCGGCTGACGGGTGCGGTCGGCAAGGCCAACTGCATCGTCATCTTCATCAACCAGCTGCGCGAGAAGATCGGGGTCATGTTCGGCAACCCGGAGACCACCCCCGGTGGCCGCGCGCTGAAGTTCTACAGCTCGGTGCGGATCGACGTGCGTCGGATCGGAGCGATCAAGCAGGGCGACGAGATCATCGGCAACCGCACCAAGGGCACGGTGGTCAAGAACAAGGTCGCGCCGCCCTTCCGGCGGGCCGAGTTCGACATCCTCTACGGCCTCGGGCCGAGCCTGGAGGGCGACGTCATCGAGCTGGGGTTGCAGCACGGCATCGTCACCAAGGCCGGCGCCTGGTTCTCCTGCAAGCACCCGGAGAAGGGCGAGATCCGGCTCGGTCAGGGCAAGGAGGCGGTGCGCCAGCTGTTCAAGGACAACCCCGATCTGCGTGACGAGCTGATGGAGGTGATCCTGGACGAGGCCGTCCCGGCCCGCAAGAAGGCCAAGGAGGCCGCCGCCGCGGCAGCCGCGGCCGAGGCTGCTCCGGCCGGTGAGGCGGGCGAGGCGGGGGAGGAGAAGGCCATCGAGGCCGGCGCCGCCCCGAAGAAGAAGACGCGCAAGAAGGCCGCCAAGGCCTAGCGGACCGGGGGGCTTAGAATGCCGGGCTCGATCCCTGCATCCTGAGCCGTTCCCGATGTCCACTCCCCGCACCGGCACCGAGATCCGCGAGGCGTTCCTGGGCTTCTTCGAAGCCCGGGGACACCAGCGGCTCCCGTCCGACTCCCTGATCCCGTCCAACGACCCGACCCTCCTGTTCACGGGGGCGGGCATGAACCAGTTCAAGGACGAGTTCCTCGGCCGCGGCCGCACGGAGCTGAAGCGGGCCACCACCTCCCAGAAGTGCCTGCGGGTGCCCGACCTCGAGAACGTCGGCCTGACGCCCAGGCACCACACCTTCTTCGAGATGCTGGGCAACTTCTCCTTCGGCGATTACTTCAAGCGGGAGACGGTGCCGTGGGAGTGGGAGTTCTTCACCGAGGTGCTGGGCTTCGACCCCGACCGTCTGGCGGCGACCGTGTACCTCGACGATGACGAGGCCTACGGCATCTGGCGCGAGCAGGTCGGGCTGCCGGCCGACCGCATCTTCCGGCTCGGCGAGAAGGAGAACTTCTGGTCGGCTTCGGCGCCTTCGAAGGGGCCGAACGGTCCTTGTGGCCCGTGCAGCGAGATCTACTTCGACCAGGAGCCGGGTGCGCCGATGCCCGCCAACGAAGGCCTGGTCGAGCTGCCCGATCGCTTCCTCGAGGTCGGCAACTTCGTCTTCACCCAGTTCGACCGCCAGGAGGACGGCTCGCTGCCGCCGCTGCCGCAGCAGAACATCGACGTCGGCCTGGGCCTGGAGCGCATCGCCGCGGTGGTGCAGGGGGTGCCGAACAATTTCGAGACCGACCTCTTCGCGCCGACCTTGGAGGCCCTCCAGCAGCTGGGGGCGGCGGCCTATGGCAGCGACCCGCAGGTCGACATCCGCCTGCGGCGCATCGCCGACCACTGCCGCGCGGTCTTCTTCTGCATCGCCGACGGCGCCGCCCCCGGCCGCGACGGCCGCGGTTATGTGGTCCGCAAGATCCTGCGCCGCGCCGTGCGCGACGGCATCGACCTGGGCTTCTCCCAGCCCTTCCTGACCGAGCTGCTGCCGGCGGTGCAAGCCCAGATGGCGACTGCCTACCCGGAGCTGGTCGAGCAGCAGAACACCATTCAGGCCCTGGTCCAGGGCGAGGAGGAGCGCTTCCGCGAGGTCTATCGGCGCGGCATCGATCGGCTGGAGTCGATGATCGCCGAGATCAAGCATCAGCGCGGGGTCAGCCTGTTCCCGGGCGAGTTCGCCTTCGAGCTGCACGACACCTATGGCTTCCCGCTCGACACCTCGGCGGTGATCGTCGAGGAGCAGGGCCTCGAGATGGATCACGCCGGCTTCGAGCAAGCGATGGAGGCCCAGCGCCAGCGCGCCCGGGCCGGTTCCGAGATCAGCGGCGAGGTCTTCGCGGAGTCCCTCCCCAGCCGCCTGGCGGCGGCCGGGGTCGAGCCGACCGAGTTCCGCGGCTACGTCGAGTCCGCCTGTGAGGCGACCGTGCGCGCCTTGGTCGTGGACGGCCGCCTGGTCGAGGCGGTGGAAGCCGGGCAGGAGTGCGAGCTGGTGCTGGATCGGACTCCCTTCTACGCCGAAGGCGGCGGCCAGGTGGGGGACCGCGGCGAGCTGCTCGCCGCCGCCGACGGCGCCCTGCTGGCCGAGTGCAGCGCCGCCCGCGCCGAGGAGGCCTACACCCTGCACGCCGGCCGCAGCGCCGCGCCGATCGCGGTCGGCGCCGCGCTGCTCGCCCGCATCGACGGCGAAGCCCGCCGCGCCACCGAGCGGCACCACACCGCCACCCACCTGCTCCACGCCGCCCTCAAGCAGGTGCTGGGAGCGCACGTCAACCAGGCCGGCTCGATGGTCGCGCCCGACCGGCTGCGCTTCGACTACACCCAGCCCGAGGCCCCGTCGCGCGAGGCCCTGGACGAGATCGAGAACCTGGTCTGCGCCCAGATCATGGCCTCGCAGCCGGTCGGGCAGCGCACCAGCAGCTTGGAGCAGGCCAAGGCCGACGGCGTCACCGCGCTGTTCGGCGAGAAGTACGGCGACGAGGTCCGGGTGGTCTCGGTGCCCGGCTTCAGCCAGGAGCTGTGCGGCGGCACCCACGTCGCCAACACCGGCGCCATCGGCGCCTTCCGGATCCTCAGCGACCGCGCCCTGGCGGCCGGCGTGCGCCGCATCGAGGCGGTGGCCGGCTGGGCCGCGCTGACCGTGATCCGGCAGGACCAAGGCATCCTGCGCCAGCTCTCCACCAGCCTGAAGGCGCCGGCGGACAAGCTCGACGAGCGGGTCGCGGCCCTGCGCCAGCAGCTCAAGGAGGCCAAGAACCAGCGCCAGGCGGCCGCACCCGACGCCGGCGCCCTCGCTCCCGAGCTGGCCGGCGCCGCCGGCCCGCACGGCCCGGCCGGGGTCGGCTTCGCCTGGAAGCACCTCGCCGGCACCGACGGCCCCAGCCTGCGCTCGCTCAGCGACGGCCTCAAGAAGGCCGACGGCCTGCCCGAGGTGGTGCTCCTGACCGGCGGCGACGCCGCCAGCGTCCCCTTCGTCTTCCTTTGCCGCCAGCCCGACGCCGGAGTCAAGGCGGGGGACCTGGCCAAGGCCTTCGGCGCCCAGGTGGGCGGCGGCGGCGGCGGCCGGCCCGACTTCGCGCAGGGGCAAGGCACCCAGGGCGGGGACCTGGCCGGCGCGGTCGAGGCCCTCCGTGGGGGCTGGGCCGCTCCCGCTTGACCCGGCGCTCCGAATCGGGACAATATGGGACCCGCCTTCGGGTCCAGCAGCCCGAAAAGCCGAATCATGGCCAATCCGAAGAGAAAGCACTCCCACTCCCGCTCGCGCAAGGTGCGCGCCGCCGTGCGTCAGCCCAGCATCTCGCTGCGCGACTGCCCGCGCTGCGGTTCCAGCGGTCGTCCGCACACCGTGTGCGAGAACTGCGGCCACTACGCCGGCCGCGAGATCATCGAGAAGGACGAGTTCTAGGCCGGTTCGGTGCGCATCGCCGTTGATGTCCTCGGCGGAGACCACGCCCCGGGCGAGGTCCTCAAGGGGGTAGCCCTCGCGCTGAAGGAAGACTTCCAGGCCGACGAGCTGCTGCTCGCCGGCCCGCCGGAGGTCATCGAGACCGGTCTGCGGGCCGAGGGGATCGAGCAGATCCCGGGCATCCTGGCCACCGATGTGGTCGTGGAGTCCCACGAGAAGCCCGTCGAAGCCCTGCGCCGCAAGCCCGACTCGACCATCGCCAAGTGCGTCGGCTCGGTCAAGCAGGGGCACGCCGGGGGCCTGATCTCCTTCGGCAACACCGGCGCCGCGGTCGCCGCCGCCAGCTTCGGGCTGGGGTTGCTGCCGGGCATGCGCCGGCCGGCGATCTCGGTGGTCCTGACCGGCGCCTCGGGCAAGATCGTGCTGCTCGACGCGGGCGCCAACCCCCAGGCCAAGGCCTTGCACCTGTTCCAGTACGGGCTGGCAGGCTCGGCCTACGCCCGCGACATGCACGGCATCGACCGCCCGCGGGTGGGCCTGCTCAACATCGGCGGCGAGGCCGGCAAGGGCAGCCCGGTCGTCAAGGAGGCCCACGCCATGCTGGAGGCCTCCGCCGCCCAATTCGTCGGCAACGTCGAGGGCCAGGAGCTCTTCGCCGGGGTCGCCGACGTGCTGGTCGCCGATGGCTTCGTCGGCAACATGATCCTGAAGGTGGTCGAGGGCTTCGTGGAGTACATCGTGCGGGAGAGCCACGCCGAGGACTCCGCCGAGCTGCGCCAGACCTTCCGCCGGCTTTTCGGGGCGGCTGACTTCGCCGATGTCGGAGGCGCTACACTCCTGGGAGTGGACGGCGTGGTCCTCATCGGGCATGGTCGCTCCCACGCGAACGCCGTCGCCCCCGCGCTACGCGCAGTCCGGAGCGACATGGAAGCCGGTGTCAACCGTCACATCATCGAAGCACTCCGCGCCGAGACCCCTGACTCGGCCTCAGTCGAGGCAGAGCGGGAGTAGTCCGATGGCGGTCCCTGTTGGCATCGCCAGCGTCGGGCACTTCGTGCCCGAGCGGGTGATCGACAACGAATACTTCAAGCAGTTCGTCGACACCAGCGACGAGTGGATCCGGCAGCGCTCCGGCATCCGCGAGCGGCGCTGGCTGGACGACGACCAGACCACCTCCGACATGTTCATCGCCGCCGGGCGCCAGGCGCTCGAGCGGGCCGGGGTGACGGCGGAGGAGGTCGACCTGATCGTCTGCGGCACGGTCTCGGGGGACTACCTGTTCCCGGCCACCGCCTGCGTGGTCCAGGACGCCCTCGGCTGCACCAAGGCGGCGGCCTTCGACGTCAGCGCGGCCTGCCCCGGCTTCCTGTTCGCGCTCTCGACCGGCGCCCAGTTCATCGGCTCGGGCACCTACCAGAACGTGCTCGTGATCGGCGGCGAGGCGCTGTCGCGCATCATCGACATCCACGACCGCAGCTCCTGCGTGCTGTTCGGCGACGGCGCCGGCGCGGTCCTGCTGCAGCCGCACGAGGTCTGCCAGCGCGGCCTGATCGAGGACCTGATGCTCGGCACCGACGGCTCCGGCGCCGACCTGATCATCCGCCCGGCCGGCGGCGCCAAGACCCCGATCACACAGGAGATCTTCGACGCCAAGGACCACATGCTGCGCATGAAGGGGCGCGAGGTCTACCGCTTCGCGGTCGAGAAGATGACCGCGATCATGGAGTGGGCGATGGACGGCCAGAACCCGCTCGAGCTGGGCTGGGTGGTGCCGCACCAGGTCAACGCCCGCATCCTCGAGACCGCCACCGAGCGGCTTGCCATCCCGCGCGAGAAGGTGCTCGTGAACATCGACCGCTTCGGCAACACCTCCGCCGCCTCGATCCCGATCCTGATGTCCGAGCTGTGGGAGCAGGACAAGCTGGAGAGCGGCAAGTTCCTGGTGCTGGCGACCTTCGGCGCCGGCCTGACCTGGGCGGGGGCCCGCGTCCGGTGGTGAGCGGCCCCGGCCTGCTGCTCCCGGGACAGGGCGCCCAGGGCGTCGGCATGGGGGCTGACTTCGCCGCCGCCAGCCCGGCCGCCCGCGCCCGCTTCGAGGAGGCGGACGAGGTCCTCGGCCTGTCGCTGTCGAAGCTCTGCTTCGAGGGTCCGCTCGAGGAGCTCACCAAGACCGACGTCGCCCAGCCGGCGATCTACGTGTGCGGCATGGCCGCGCTCGCCGCGCTGGAGGAGAAGCTCGGTCGGCCGCTCCAGCCCTCGATGGCCGCCGGCCTCTCCCTGGGCGAGTACACCGCCCTGGCCGCCGCCGGCGCCCTCAGCTTCGCCGACGGCCTGAAGCTGGTGCGCCTGCGCGGCGCCGCCATGCAGGACGCCAGCGACGCCAAGCCCTCCTCGATGACCTCGGTCATGGGAGGGGAGATCGAGGCGCTCGAACAGCTGTGCGCCGAGGTGGCGGCCGAGACCGGCGCCATCTGCCAGGTCGCCAACCTGAACAGCCCGGGCCAGACCGTGGTCAGCGGCGAGGTCGCCGCCCTCGACCGCTTCGAGGAGCGGGCGGCCGACGCCGGCGCCCGCCGCGCGGTGCGCCTGAACGTCGCCGGCGCCTTCCACAGCGAGGTCATGCGGCCGGCCGCCGACCGCCTCGGCGAGGCCCTCGCGGCCACCGACTTCCAGTCGCCCTGCTGCCCGGTGTGGCAGAACGCCACCGCCACCGCCGAGACCGACCCGGATCGCCTGCGCCAGAACCTGATGGCGCAGCTGACCGCGCCGGTGCGTTGGGAGCAGAGCTTCCGCGGCATGGCCGAGGCCGCCGCCGGCACGCCCTTCCTCGAGCCCGCCCCCGGCCGCGTGCTGGCCGGCCTGGCGCGCAAGATCGCCCGCGACGCCAAGGTGCTGTCGCTGCACGAGGCCGCCGCCCTCGACGGCCTGCCGGAGGAGCTCGCGGCCCACGTCTAGGCCGCGGGACACCGCCTCACCACGCGCCCTCCCGGCGCTTCTCCCGACCCTCGCCGCCGCCTCCCGATGGAACTGCAAGACCAACGGATCCTCGTCACCGGTGCCTCCCGCGGCATCGGCCAGGCCATCGCCGTCGACCTCGCCGCCCAGGGCGCCAAGGTCGCCGGCCTCGCCACCCGCCTCGAGAACCTGGAGGCCACCCAGCAGCAGGTCGAGGCCGCCGGCGGCAGCTTCCTCGGGCTCGCCGGGGACATCGCCGACCCCGCCACCGCGGCGGCGGCGGTGAAGGGCATCACCGAGGCCTGGGGCGGGGTCGACGCCCTGGTGGCCAACGCCGGCATCACCCGCGACGGCCTGCTGATGCGGATGTCGGCCGAGGACTTCGACCAGGTCCTGGCCACCAACCTGGGCGGCGCCTTCCACTTCCTGAAGGCCGTCACCCGCCCGATGATGAAGGCCCGCGCCGGCCGGGTGGTCCTGATCGGCTCGGTGGTGGCCGCCATCGGCAACCCCGGTCAGGCCAATTACTGCGCCGCCAAGGCCGGCCTGCACGGCCTGGCCCGGTCGGCCGCCCTGGAGCTGGGGGGCCGCGGCATCACCGTCAACGTGGTCGCCCCGGGCTTCATCCAGACCGACATGACCTCCGATCTGCCGGAGGCCGCCCGTGACGCCATGCTGGGCAAGATCGCCCTCGGGCGCGCGGGAACCCCCCAGGACGTGGCCGGAGCGGTCCGTTTCCTGGCCGGCCCCGCGGGAGCCTACGTCACCGGGCAGGTGCTGCTCGTGGACGGGGGGCTTTCCCTGGGTTGAGGCCGTTCCTACAATCTGCGCCCCCAGCAGGCCGGAACCTCTCCGGGCCTGCTTCCCTGTGACCCGGCCACCCCTGCCCGGATCCCCTCTGGAGAACGAAGTGAGCGACGTCCAAGAGAAGGTCTACGAGATCATCTGCGAGCACATGGGTGCTTCGCGCGACAAGCTGGCCCCTGAGACCAGCTTCATCAACGACCTCGGTGCTGACAGCCTCGATACCGTGGAACTGGTGATGGAGTTCGAAAGCGCTTTCGACATCACCATCCCCGACGAGGACGCCGAGAAGATCCAAACCGTCGGCGACGCCGTCACCTACATCACCTCCAAGGTCGGTAGCTGAGCCTCGGCTCGGTACCGGACCGTCGAGGATCCGATGTCCAAGTCCCAACGCCGGGTCGTCGTGACCGGGGTGGGAGCGATCACTCCGCTCGCCAGTGGCGCCCAGGTCAATTTCGACCGGCTGCTGGCGGGGGAGAGTGGCATCGCGCCCATCACCTGCTTCGACCCCAGCAACCAGGGCACCCACATCGCCGGCGAGGTCTTCGGCAAGACCTTCCAGGCCGAGGATCACTTCGACCGCCAGACCCTGCGGCGGCTCGATCCCTTCAGCCAGATCGGCATCGTCGCCGCCCGCGAGGCGATGGCGGACGCCGGGCTCGAGAAGGACGGCTTCGACCCGCTGCGAGGCGGCTCGATCCTCGGCTCCGGCATCGGCGGCATCAACACCACCCTGGCCGGCAACGCCGTCCTGGAGGCCAGCGGCCCGCGACGGGTCACGCCCTTCTACGTGCCGAACCTGATGCCCAACGCCCTGCCGGGCAACGTGGCGATCGAGTTCGGGCTGGCCGGGCCGAGCTTCCTGACCGCCTCCGCCTGCGCCTCGAGCGGCCACGCCATCGGCCTCGCCATGCGCGAGATCCGCGACGGCCGCGCCGACGTGGTCGTGACCGGCGGCACCGAGGCCTGCCTGATGCCCGTCACCCTGGCCGGCTTCAGCCGCCTGCGCGCCCTGAGCACCCGCAACGACGAGCCGACCGCGGCCTCGCGGCCCTTCGACAAGGACCGCGACGGCTTCGTGTTGGCCGACGGCGGCGCCGTGCTCGTGCTCGAGTCCGAGGAGCACGCCAAGGCCCGCGGCGCCCGCATCTACTGCGAGGTCGCCGGCTTTGGCCAGTCCGACGACGCCGGCCACATCACGGCCCCGGACGAGACCGGCCAGCGCCCCAGCCTGGCCATGCGCTACGCCATGGAAGACGGTGACATCGACCCCTCCGAGGTCGATTACATCAACGCCCACGGCACCTCCACCCAGCTCAACGACCAGATGGAGACCCAGGCGATCAAGCTCGCGCTGGGGGAGGAGAACGCCCGCAACGCGGCCATCTCCTCGACCAAGTCGATGGTCGGCCACCTGCTGGGCGGGGCCTCCGCCATCGAGGCCGTGGTCGTCGCGATGACCCTTCACCGCGGCGTCGCCCACGGCACCAAGAACCTCGAGAATCCAGACGTCGAAAGCGGCTGCGATCTCGATTACATCCCCGAAAAGTGCCGGGAAGGCTCGTTCCGGGCCGCGCTGTCGAATTCCTTCGGCTTCGGCGGTCACAACGTCTGCCTGGCCTTCCGCCACTGCGAATGACCGCGCCCGGGCGGCAAGCCGGGACCCTCAGCCGTGAAGCAGAAGTTCGCTGACGCGCTCCGCAGCTATCGCAAGGAGCTGTTCAAGATCCAGCACGATCCCCAGGAACTGGAAGAGCTGACCAAGGATGCTCTCCACCAGTCCGAGGAGACGCTGGACAACGCCTACCACTACCACTTCCACAAGCTGCCCGACGCCTCGCGGGCCGAGATCATCAACATGATCAACAACTACACCCTCGAGGCCCTGCTGCCGCCGATCATCGAGAAGATGACCCGGCGCCAGGTCATGCTCGAGAAGCAGCTGGACCTGCTGGTCCACCTGCTGGAGGAGGCGCTCGACAAGATCGGCGACGGGGACGAGGCGTGAGCCCCGGACTTTCCGCCGACCTGCAGGCCGCGCTCGCTGAGCGCGGCCTGCTGTCCGTCCTGGAGCAGGCGAAGCCCGCCGGCGAGGCCGCGGTGGCCGAGCTGGTGCGCGACCTGGGCGAGGTGGAGTGGGCGATGTACGACCGCCAGCGCGCCGCGCTGGAGGCTGGCGCGCCTTCGGCCAGCGTCAGCCTTGCTCCGCCGCCGCTGGCTCCGCCGTCGACCGGCGACGCCCCGGAGACCCGGGAGGCCGCCGAACGCGGCTGGGAGGCGCTCCGCGCCGGCCGGGTGGCCGTCTGCACGGTGGCCGGCGGCCAGGCCTCTCGCCTGGGCTTCGACGGCCCCAAGGGCGCCTTCCCGCTGGGGCCGGTCAGCGGCGCCAGCCTGTTCCAGATGATGGCCGGCCAGGTCTCCCGCCTGCGCGAGCTGAGTGGCGCCGCGGTGCCGTGGATCATCCAGACCGGGCCGGACAACCACCTCAGCACCCAGCGCTTCTTCGCCCGCCGCAACTGGTTCGGGCTCGGCAGCCAGACGGTGCGCTTCGTCTGCCAGGGCACGCTGCCCGCGCTGCGGCCGGACGGCGGCTTCCTGTTGGCGGCGCCCGGTCGTTTGTTCCGCAACCCGGACGGCCACGGCGGCTTCTACCGCGCGCTGCTGACCGCCGGGGTCTACCAGGAGCTGCGCCAGGCCGGCGTCGACCTCCTGTTCTACTGCCAGGTCGACAACCCGCTGGTGCGGATGGGGGACCCGGCCTTCCTCGGCCATCACCTGGCCGCCGGCGCCGAGATGTCGGTGAAGGTGGTGGAGAAGACCGAGCCCGGCGAGAAGGTCGGGCTGGTGGCCTTGGTCGACGGCACCGCCTCCTGCATCGAGTACTCCGATCTGTCGGAGGAGCTCGCCGCCGAGCGCGCCGCCGACGGCGGCCTGCGCTTCCGCGCTGGCAACATCGCCATCCACGCCTTCGACCTGGACTTCGCCGAGCGCATGGCGGAGGGCGAGCTGGAGCTGCACCTGGCGCGCAAGCAGGTCGCCGCCCTCGACGGCGGCCTGGACCCGGTCCCGGTCGACGGGGTCAAGTTCGAGACCTTCGTCTTCGACGCCCTGCCGCGGGCGGAGCGGGCGGTGGTCCAGATGTGTGAGCGAGGGGAGGAGTTCGCGCCGGTCAAGAACCGCAACGGGGCCGACTCGATCCTGAGCTCGCGGCAGGCCCTGGACGCCCGCGGACGGGCTTGGTTGGAGGGCCTCGCCGGGGCGCCGGTCCTGCCGGAGGATGGCTGGATCGAGCTGGCCAGCGGGCTGGGCTACGACCGCGCCGACCTGGCCGAACGGGCTGCCGCGCTCCGGGCCTGCTCGGGCGGTCGGCTGATCGCGGCCGGTTGAGTCGACCCTGGCGGCCGTGGGCCGCCAGCGCGCCGGGTGGGTCGGTTGACCCGCCCGGCGGGCCCTGGGAGGATGGCCCGCCCATTGCCGGAGTGGCGGAATTGGCAGACGCGACGGATTCAAAATCCGTTTCCCGCAAGG
>CAZXTO010000052.1:0-13877 GCA_964643675.1 uncultured Planctomycetales bacterium | reverse complement strand
AGCAGCCGCGCCCCGGCGCCGGGCCGCAAATGGATGTCTGACCCCGAATTAATCGATGTCTGACCCCGAAATCAGGCTCCCGCTAGAATTGCCTTGTTGCAGTGTCCTAGGGAATCCCTTGCCGCGCGCCCGAATCTCCCACAGCGCTGAGTTCTGCGCCGCGTTCCGGCTTCGCAACGAGGCCTTCGACGCCGCCTGGAACGACGCCACCTTCGGCGTCTGTCACAGCCCGAACTACCACGGCCACAACTACTTGTTGACGGTCGAGGTGGAGGGTCCGATCGACCCGGACAGCGGCATGGTGATGGACCTGAACCGCCTCGCCGTCCTGGTGCAGGAGCGGATCATCGCGCGCGTGGACCACTGCAACCTGAACACCGACCTGGACTTCCTCGACGGTGTCATTCCCACCTCGGAGAACCTGGCGACCGCCTTCTGGCGGATCCTCGCGGCGGAGCTTCCGCCCGGGGTCGGCCTGGCGCGGCTGCGGCTTCAGGAGAGCCGCGACAACGCCGTGCTGCTGGTCGCCGAAGAAACGGACCGCGCATGACCGACACCGATACCGGCACCCGCGACACGACCGAACTCCTGATCGAGAGCCTCCTCGAACAACTCGGCGAAGACCCCAAGCGCGAAGGCCTGCTGCGCACCCCCGGGCGCGTGTCCCGCAGCCTCGGCTACCTCACCAGCGGCTACCAGGCCGACCTCCAGGAGATCGTCAACGAGGCGATCTTCCACGAGGACGCCAAGGAGATGGTGCTCGTCCGCGACATCGAGTTCTACTCCTTGTGCGAGCACCACATGCTGCCCTTCTATGGCAAGGCCCACATCGCCTACCTGCCGAACGGACGCGTCATCGGCCTGAGCAAGCTGCCGCGCATCGTCGAGATGTTCGCCCGGCGGCTGCAGGTCCAGGAGCGGATGACCACCCAGATCGCCGAGGCGGTCCAGGAGGTGCTGGCGCCGAGCGGCGTCGGCGTCGTGGTCGAGTCCAGCCACCTGTGCATGATGATGCGCGGCGTGGCCAAGCAGTCGAGCAAGGCGACCACGAGCTGCCTGCTGGGCGCCTTCCGCGACGACCCGCGCACCCGCGGCGAATTCCTGAGCCTGGTGCGCGGCTAGATCCGCGCCAGCACTTCCGGCGCCTCGATCAACGCCCGCAGCTCCTCGACCACCTGGTCGACGGTCTTGCCGCTGGTCGTGACCTTCAGCTCGGCCCGCTGGTACTGCGGCGTGCGCTCGTCGAGCAGGGCCATCAGCCGCTCCATCGCCTCGGGGTGGCTGTTCACCGGCCGCAGGTCGCCCTGCTCGAGCACCCGGTTCATGTGCTCCTCGGGCGTGGCCTGCAGCCACACGGTCCGGCAGGAGCCGAGCAGCCGCTCATAGGTGTAGGGCGAGGTCACCACGCCGCCCGGCACCGCCAGCACGCCGCTGCCGTGCCGCGCCAGCCACTCCTCCAGGCTCTCGGTCTCCAGCCGCCGGTAGCCCTCGCTGCCGTGGAGCTCGAAGATCTCGGCGACGGTCAGGCCGGCGCGCTCCTGGATCACGTCGTCCAGCTCCGAGAAGGGGATCTCGAGCGCGTTGGCCAGCTCGTAGCCGACCGTGCTCTTGCCGGCCCCGCGCAGGCCGATCAGGGCGATGCGGTAGGCCGGGACGCCGCGGCCGGGCAGGTCGCAGAGCTCTCGCAGCGGCATGCACAGGGCGTCCGCCAGGGCGGCGAGCTTGCCGATCGAGGGGTTGGCGCGGGCGGCTTCGATCTCGACCAGGAAGCGTCGGCTGAAGCCTGCCTTGACCGAAGTCTCCTGCAGGGAGAGTCCCCGGGCGTGGCGCGTTTGGCGGACCTTGTGCGCGAGCGCTTCCAGGAGTCGGCGAGACGGAGGGTGCGAATGGGACATTTTGGTTCCCTACCTGTGATTAAGGTAGGAAGCCACAGGGGCGAGGTTGGAAATAAACTACCCTACCTGGGCAGTATGTGCGATTTATTCTTCCTCCCCGTCCTTCTGGCTAAAATACCCGTCCGATGAGCGCGACAGCCACGGCAAATCCCCCTGAACGGGTCGCTTTCCAGACCCATCCCCGCCAGTACCGGCACTGGAAGCTCGCCTTCGAGGGCGACCTGGCCCGGTTGACCATGGCGGTCGACCCCGACGGCGGCCTGCGCCCCGGCTACGAGTTGAAGCTCAACTCCTACGACCTGGGCGTGGACATCGAGCTGGCCGACGCCCTGCAGCGGATCCGCTTCGAGCACCCCGAGACCCGCTGCGTGGTCATCGACGGCGCGCTCGACAAGGTCTTCTGCGCCGGCGCCAACATCTCGATGCTGCGCGGCAGCAGCCACCCGTGGAAGGTGAACTTCTGCAAGTACACCAACGAGACCCGGCTCTACCTCGAGGACATGGCCGAGGTCTCCGGCATCAAGAGCCTGGCGGCCTGCAACGGCGCCACCGCCGGCGGCGGCTACGAGCTGGCGCTGGCCTGCGACCAGATCCTGCTGGTCGACGACTCCAACAGCTCGGTGTCGCTGCCCGAGGTGCCGCTGCTGGCGGTGCTGCCCGGTACCGGTGGCCTGACCCGCCTGGTCGACAAGCGCCTGGTGCGCCGCGACCGCGCCGACGTCTTCTCGACCCTGGTCGAGGGCATCAAGGGCAAGAAGGCGGTCGAGTGGGGCCTGGTCGACGACATCGCCCCGTTGAGCCGCTTCGAGGAGAAGCGGGACGAGCTGGCGCGGGCGCTGGCCGACTCGGCGCCCGACAAGAGCGGTCGCAGCGGGGTCGAGCTGGCGCCGCTGTCCTGCGAGGCGGACGAGGCCGGCTTCCGCTGGCAGTACGTGACCCTCGCCCTGGACCGCGCCGCCCGCACCGCCGAGCTGTCGCTGCAGCTCCCGGCCGAGGCCGGCACCGCCGACCCGGCGGAGATCCAGGCCCAGGGCTGCGCCTGGTGGCTGTTCCAGGCCTTCCGCGAGTTCGACGAGGCCCTGCTCGAGCTGCGCATCAACGAGTCCGGCATCAACGTGGTCTCGCTGCGCGTGCTCGGCGAGGTCGCAACCGCCCTGGCCGCCGACGCCATCCTGGCCGCCAACGAGGACGACTGGTTCGTCAGCGAGGTGCGCCACTACCTGAAGCGGGTGCTGAAGCGGCTCGACATGACCGCCAAGACCTTCTTCGCCCTGGCCGACGGCGGCACCGCCTTCGCCGGCAGCTTCCTCGAGATGGCCCTGTCCGCCGACCGGATCTACGTGCTGGACGAGCCGGACACCCCGGTCGAGCTGGGCGTCAGCGTGCTCAACGGCGGCGCCTACCCGATGGGCAACGGCCTGACTCGGCTCGAGACCCGCTTCCTGGGCGAGCCCGAGATGCCGGCCAAGGTGCTCGAGCGCCTCGGCCCGGTGCCGGCCGAGGACGCCGAGGAGCTCGGCCTGTGCACCGCCGCCCTCGACGAGATCGACTGGGAGGACGAGATCCGCGTCTACCTCGAGGAGCGCGCCTCCTACAGCCCCGACGCCCTCACCGGCATGGAGGCCAACCTGCGCTACGCCGGCCCTGAGACCCTCGAGACCAAGATCTTCGGCCGGCTCACCGCCTGGCAGAACTGGATCTTCCAGCGCCCCAACGCCGTCGGCGAGTCCGGCGCGCTGCAGTGCTACGGCACGCCCAACCGCCCCGAGTTCGACTACAACCGCACCTGATCCGCCAGCCTTCGACGCGACCATGGCCTCCATCGACTACAGCCAGAAGATCCCGAACAACGTCGACCTCGGGTCCGACAAGCGCCTGCAGCGGGCGCTCGAGAAGTGGCAGCCCAGCTACCTGCAGTGGTGGCACGAGATGGGCCCGACCGACTTCGAGACCAAGGAGATCTACCTCCGCACCGCCGTCTCGGTCGAGTCCGACGGCTGGGCGCACTTCGGTTACGTGGCGATGCCCGACTACCGCTGGGGCATCTTCCTCGAGCCGCACGACGGCGACCGGCGTATCCCCTTCGGCGACGCCTACGGACAGCCGGCCTGGCAGGACGTGCCCGGCGAGTACCGCACCGACCTGCGGCGGCTGATCGTGACCCAGGCCGACACCGAGCCGGCCTCGGTCGAGCAGCAGCGCATGCTGGGGCACACCGCGCCGTCGCTCTACGACCTGCGCAACCTGTTCCAGGTCAACGTCGAGGAGGGCCGCCACCTGTGGGCGATGGTCTATCTCCTGCACCGCTACTTCGGCAAGGACGGCCGCAACGAGGCCGAGGAGCTGCTCGAGCGCCGCAGCGGCAACCCCGACCGGCCGCGCATCCTGGGCACCTTCAACGAGCCGATCGACACCTGGCTCGACTTCTTCTGCTTCACGATGTTCACCGACCGGGACGGCAAGTACCAGCTGCTGGCGCTGGCCGAGTCCGGCTTCGACCCGCTGTCGCGCAGCTGCCGCTTCATGCTGACCGAGGAGGCGCACCACCTGTTCGTGGGGCAGACCGGCCTCGGCCGCGTGATCCAGCGCACCTGCGAGGTCATGCGTGATTACCCGGACGCCGACCCCAAGGAGCACGGCGTGATCTCGCTCGAGCTGATGCAGAAGTACATCAACTACTGGGTCAGCAGCTCGACTGACCTCTACGGCTCCGAGGTCTCCTCCAACGCCGCCAACTACTTCGCCGCCGGCCTCAAGGGCCGCGCCTTCGAGGAGAAGACCTACGAGGACCACGTCGCCCTCGAGGGCAGCTACACGATCGAGAAGATCGTCGACGGCGAGATCGTCGAGGAAGAGGTGCCGCTGCGCAACGCCATGAACGAGATCCTGCGCAGCGACTACCTGGCCGACAACCAGAAGGGCGTCGACTACTGGAACAAGATCGTCAAGAAGCACGGCATCGACTTCGAGTTCAAGCTGCCGCACCGCCGCTTCCACCGCCAGATCGGCATGTACACCGGCGCGAGCTTCGACGTCGAGGGCAACCCGATCGACGAGCACACCTGGAACGCCCACAAGAACGACTGGCTGCCGACCGAGGCCGACCGCGAGTACGTGCTGAGCCTGATGCAGCCTTGCCTCAAGCAAGGGCAGTTCGCCGGCTGGATCGCGCCGCCGAACAAGGGGCTCAACGGCCAGCCGGTCGACTTCGAGTACGTGAAGCTGTAACGCGCACCCCGGAGGGGTGAGAGGAGAGGCCGGTTCCGCGCCTCTCCTCCGCGGCCAGGGCCGAGGATGACCGGCGGCCCTGGCCCGTTTTCTCTCGAGCTATGCTGGTCGGCAGCATCGAAGGATGCTGACAGGGTCTCCAATTCTCGGTTTCCCAGCAATCTGCAAATCCGCCACCGCCGATGAGCACCTTCTTTTCTGCTGGCCGTTCGGGCCGCTTCCTTCCCCTCAGCTTCCTCCTCTGCCTGCCGGCCTTCGGCCAGGTGAGCCAGATCCACCGCTTCGACGGGGAGGTCTCCTCCGATGCCTTCGGCCGCGCCATCGCCGATGCGGGCGACGTGAACGGCGACGGATACTCCGACCTCATCGTCGGCGCCTTCGAGAGCAGCTCCGCCACCGTGCTCTCGGGTTGGGATGGGAGCGTGCTCCACGAATTCGACGGGACGGCTTCCCTGGATCAGTTCGGCTACTCGGTCGGCGGCGCGGGAGACGTGAACGCCGACGGCTTCGACGACCTGATCGTCGGCGCGCCGGCCGCCTGGAACCAGGCCTGGACCGGGGTGACCGGGATCGTGAAGGTCTACTCCGGCTTCGACGGGAGCGAGCTCCACTACCTCGAAGGCGAGAACGGCTACGACAGCTTCGGCTACTCCGTGGCCGGCTGCGGGGACCTGAACTCCGATGGCTACGAGGACTTCATCGTCGGCGCCTACGAGGCGACCATCAACGGCACCTACGGGGCAGGAGCCGCCTACGTCTACTCCGGCTTCAACGGAGCCGAGCTCTACCGCTACACCGGCGGCCCCAACCAGGACTTCCTGGGCTCGACCGTGGCGGGGGGCGGGGACATCGACGGCGATGGCGTCCCCGACTTCCTCATCGGCACCACCTGGGTCTTCGACGCCGGCGGCTTCCTGAACGGCAACGGCGCGGTCTACGCCCACTCCGGCATCGACGGCAGCCTCATCCATCAGCTCGGCGGTCCCTTCCAGCGCTACGGCCCCGCCGTCGCCGACGCGGGCGACGTCAACGCCGATGGCTTCGCGGACATGGTCGTCGGCAACCCCACCGACTGGAGCTCGGGCGGCCAGGGATCGGGTTCGGCCACCGTCTTCAGCGGCGCCGACGGTTCGGTGCTGCATCAGTTCGACGGCCCCACCAGCTTCGAGCGGCTGGGGAGCGCCGTGAGCGGCGGCGGCGATCTGGACAACGACGGCTACGACGACCTGCTGGTCGGCGCGGACCAGGCCGACCCGAACAATCCCGGGACGCCCGGGAGCGGCCGCCTGGTCGCCTACTCCGGCTTCGACGGGAGCACCCTGCTCGCCCTCTCCGGCGCCAACGCCGGTGACCGCTTCGGCGCCGCCCTCGTCGGGCTGGAGGATACGAACGGCGACGGGATCGAGGACCTGTGCGTGGGCGCGCCCTTCGGCGACGCGCCGGGGACTCCGGACGTCGGCCTCATTCAGGTCCACTCGACCCAGGGCGGCGCCCTGCTCTTCGCCGACTACGGCGGGATCGGCTCCAACTGGTTCGGGACCGCCCTCGCGGGAGGCGTCGACCTCAACGGAGACGGCGTGCCGGACCTCATCGTCGGCGACCCCTACGCCTCGCCCTCCAGCACCAAGGACGCCGGGTCCGCCCTCGTGTACTCGGGCCTCGATGGGACCGTCCTTTACCGGTACGACGGGAGCTCCGCCAGCGACAACCTCGGCTGGGCAGTCGCCTCCGTCGGCGACACCAACGGCGACGGCTACGGCGACTTCCTGGTCAGCGCGACCGGCGCCGATCCTGCGGGTCTCGCCGGCGCGGGCACGGCCACGCTCTACTCCGGCCGTGACGGCTCCACCCTGCACCAATTCGCCGGCGCCGCCTACTTCGACGGCCTCGGCAGCGCCGTGGCCGCGGCGGGGGACGTGGACCAGGATGGTCATGCCGACGTGATCGTGAGCGCCACCGGCGCGGATCCGGGCGGCCTCTCCGCCGCCGGCTCCACCTACGTCTACTCGGGCCTGACCGGCCTCCTGCTCCATCAGTTCGACGGCACCTCGGCCGGCGACGTCCTCGGCTCCTCGGTCGCCGGTGCGGGCGACGTGAACAACGACGGCTACGACGACCTGATCGTGGGCGCCCGCAGCGCCGACCCCGGTAGCATCGTGTTCGCCGGGTCGGCCTTCGTGTACTCGGGGGCCGACGGCTCGATCCTCTACCAATACCACGGCAGCGCCATCTTCGAGTTCGTCGGCAGCGCCGTGTCGGGGGCCGGCGACGTCAACCACGACGGCCACGCCGACTTCGCCATCGGCGTGGAGGGCTCCGCGCTCGGCGGTCAGTACCGGTCCGGCTCCCTCTACCTCTACTCCGGATCCGACGGCAGCCTGATCCGGCGCCTGGACGGCACCGAGTTCTTCGGGCTGCTGGGGCGGAACCTGGCGAACGCCGGCGACTTCGACGGCGACGGTACGCCCGATCTGCTCGCCGGCACGCCCTCGGTCGACGCCGGCGGGCTCGTCGCAGCGGGGTCCACCTTCGTCTACTCCGGCGCCGACGGCTCCACCCTGCTACAGCTCGACGGGGCCTCGGAGGGCGACAACTTCGGCGTCGCCGTGTCCGCCGCCGGCGACGTCGACCAGGACGGCTTCGCCGACCTTTTCGTGGGCGCCAACTCCATGGACATCGGCGGCGTGGCCGACGTCGGCGCCGCCTTCGTGTACGGCTCGGGGCCGGCGCCGCCCACCCTCACCCTGACCGGCGCCTGCCCGGGCAGCGTGACCGTCGATGTCTC
This sequence comes from uncultured Planctomycetales bacterium, assembly GCA_964643675.1. Classification (GTDB taxonomy): domain Bacteria; phylum Planctomycetota; class UBA1135; order UBA1135; family UBA1135; genus J029. The sequence continues at coordinate 5,969 of CAZXTO010000052.1, read as the reverse complement.
GAACGTCACTCCGAGCGGCAGCGTCGCCCTGGTGTACGGCCCCGCCGGCACCTTCGTCATCCCCAACGGCCCCTGCGCCGGCACGGTCCTGGCGATCGGCGCCCCGACCCTCGCCGGGATCTACCCCGCGGACGCCACCGGCCACCTCAACCTGGTGACGCCGCCCCTGCCGAGCGCCTTCTGCGGCCTCACGGTGCAGGCGGTCGACGTGACGACCTGCACGGTATCGAACGCCGAAGTCCTCTGAGTCGAGCCTCGCCGAGGCCTTTCTCCATGATCGCCACCGCTCTCTCCCTCTTCTCCGCTGCTCTCATTCCCTCCCCGTGCCCGCAGCAGGGCGAAACCCTGCTGACCATCGCCGGCGAGCTCACCGAGACCGCGCACGGCGCCGCGGTCGCCGGCCTGGGCGACCTCGACCAGGACGGAACACGGGACTACGCGATCGCCGCTCCCTGGGGCAATTCCGTGATGGTCTACTCCGGGGTGGATGACAGCCTGCTCTTCAAGGTGTATGGCTCCCTCTCGGATGGCTCGGAGTACGGAGTGGCCCTCGCCGATGCGGGGGACGTCAACGGGGACTCGGTGCCGGACATCCTCCTCGGGCAACCCGTCGCCGGCTACCGCCCTGAAGTCGATGTCCTTTCCGGGGTGGATGGTTCCCGGATCGAATCCTTCGGTTGGAGTTCCAACACCGATTTCGGGCGATCCACCGACGGATGTGGAGACCTCAATGGAGATGGTTACGACGACATCATCGTCGGCGCCCCCCGGTACTCGCTGGGCACTGGCGGGTACTACCAGCAGTGTGGGTCGGTGCACGTCTACTCCGGCCTCGGTGGCTCCTCGCTCCTGCGCTGGGATGGCACCGCCACAGGCCAGTACCTCGGTTCATCCGTCGCCGGCGTTGGCGACCTCGACCTCGACGGCGTCCCCGACATCGCCTTCGGCTCCGGCTACCTGGACAGCAACGGCTCGCCGATGGGGGAGGGCGAGGTCTACGTCCACTCGGGGGCGACCGGGAGCCTGCTGTTCCATTTCAACGACCCGGCCTTCCACTTCACGAAGGTGGTGCCGGCGGGCGACGTGAACGCCGACGGCGTCCCGGACCTCGTCCTCGGCGCTCCCGACACGGATGTGTCCTCGATGACCAACGCCGGATCCGTCCTGGTCTATTCCGGCCAGGACGGCAGTCAGCTGTTCCGTTTCGACGGCGCCCAGGCCCATGACCGGCTCGGCGTTTCGGTGTCGGGCGAGGAAGACGCCAACGGGGACGGGGTGCCGGACTTCCTGCTCGGCGCCGACCAGGCAGATCCGCTGAACCCCAGTGGCTTTGGTACGGGGATGGCCCTGCTGATGTCGGGTGCCGACGGTTCGCAGCTGCATGCGCTCTCCGGCGTCGCCCTGGGCGACGGCTTCGGGCGCGCGGTTTCCCTTTGTGGGGACTTGGATGGCGATGCCTCGGCCGATCTCTTGGTGGGGGCGCCCTCCGGAGGAACGGGAGCCAAAGCAGGCCTCGGCGCCGCCACGCTCTACTCTGGTCAATCCGGCGCCATCCTCCATGTGTCCGAGGGGGGAAGAGGTTCCGGTTCCTTTGGAATCGGTGTGGACGTCGTCGGTGACATTGACGGCGACGGGATCGCGGATCTTCTGATCGCGGAACCCAACAGGTCACCCCAAGGTTACAGCTCCATTGGTGCAGTGGGGGTCTACTCCGGTGCGAACGGAAGCAAGATCCACTTCCTGGAGGGGCAGGTCGGGCAGTACCAACTCGGGATACATGTCGCTGGCTTGGGGGACTTGAACGGCGACGGGGCGAACGAGTTCGCGGTCTACGACCCCCTGGATCCAGTGACCGGTGGAAGGACCGTTCATGTCTATTCCGGCGCCGATGCGAGCATCTACATGCAATTCGCGGGGACCTCCCGCGACGCTCGATTCGGGGAGAGTCTCGACTCGATCAGTGACCTGAATGGGGATGGCATCGACGAGATCCTCATCGGGGCGGCTGGTGAGGACCCTGGTGGGCTCGGGAAGGTCGGCTCTGCTTTCGTCTTCTCCGGTGGCGATGGGTCGATCCTGTACCAATTCAATGGGAGTGCGGTCGGCGATGAATTTGGAAAAACCATCAGGAACACGGGCGATGTCGATGGAGATGGGCTGGAAGACATTTTGGTCGCCGCTCCGCGGGCCGACCCTGGTGGTCTTACCGATTATGGTTCGGTCTTCGTTTTCTCGGGCGCGGATGGCAGCCTCCTTCATCGGATCGATGGCCAGGGATATGCGGAGTTCCTCAATTTCAGTTCCGGTAGTTCCGGTGACCTGAATCAAGATGGCTTCGACGACATCGTTTTTGGGTCCTCGAGCGCCGATCCGAATGGAGCGAGTGATGCCGGCAGCGTTTGGGCCTACTCCGGATTCGATGGCTCCCTGCTGCACCGAATCGATGGGGAAGCCGCATACGATCGCTTTGGCTGGCCTGTGACCGTGATCGGTGACTTGACCGGAGATGGTTTCGACGACATCGCTTTCAGGGGGTCGCCTTCCTGGGAAGGAACGGTGTATGTCCATTCGGGGCGGACCGGAGCCAAGGTGGCTGAGTTCCTGAATCCGAACGGAGGAAACGGTTCCTTTGGCTTTTCGCTTTCTCCCGCAGGGGATTGGAACCTGGACGGCTACCCGGACCTGCTCGTTTCCGACCCCTCCGTATTCGTCGAGGAGAGCGCCATTGCTGGCGAGGTCTACGTGATGTCCCTCGGCCCGGTGGCTCCCCAGCTCGAGCTGACCGGCACCTGCCCCGGCATCCTGACGGTCGAGGTCGCCTTCGCCTCCCCGCTCGGCAGCGTGGCGATGGTCTACGGACCTTCCGGTACCTTCGTCGTCCCCAACGGCCCCTGCGCCGGCCTCGTCCTGGACATCGACAGCCCCACCCTGGCCGGCTACTACACGGCCGATGCCTTCGGAGAACTGAACATGTCGTCGCCGCCCATCCCGAGCGGTTTCTGCGGCCAGGTCCTCCAGGCGGTCGACGTCGCGAAGTGCCTGGCTTCCAATCCGGCGACGATGTAAGGATGGTCCGCTCCCCAGCGCTCCCCAGCGCTCCCCAGCGCTCCCCAGCGCTCCCCGCCGCTCCCCGCCGCGAGCGATTCGGCCCTGCCGCTGGTGCACCCATCCCCATGGACCTCTCTCCGCCCTTTCAAGTCCGCCACGAGCTCGCCGACTGGACCCTGTTCTGGGCCGGGCTCGAGCTGCCGACCGCGCCTGAGCCTCCGGCCGTCGCCGCCCTGCGCGAGGCCGCGGGGGAATCGTTGCGCGCCCGCGTCGCCCCCGGCAAGCTGACCGAGCAGCCGGCGGTCGCGGAGCTGCGCAAGCTGTTCCGCGCCGCCGGCACCGATCCCACCCGCTACCGCCCGGCCTCGGAGGCGCTCGCGCGCCGGCTGCTCAAGGGCGACGCGATGCCGGCCATCCACCCGCTGGTCGAACTGAACAACGCCCTCTCCATGGCGCTGCTCTGCCCCTGCTGCGTGATGCGCGCGGGCAGCTTCGAGCCGCCCTTCGTGTGGCGCGCCGGCCGCCCCGGCGAGAGCTACGAGTCTCTCCGCGGCGGCGACTTCGGCCTCGAGGGCCGGCCGCTGCTGGTCGACCAGCTCGGCCCCGCCGACACGCCGATCACCGGAACGACCCGGGTGGGGATCCAGCCCGACACGACGACCGCCACCCTGGTCAGCTACCTGCCGGCGGGAGTCGTCGACCCCGCCGCGGCCGACACCGCCCTGCGCGAGCTGGCCATCGGGATCGGCGCCGAGCTCCGCTGGACCGCCCGCTCGGTGAGCTGAGCCGCCGGAGCGGCCGGTTCCGGCGCCCTCCTCCCCGACCCCTCGACGGATGGTGCCAATCTGGCACCAAGCGTCGGGGGAGCGGCGGTCGAGGGTCGGGGGAGGTCTGCGGGAGCCTGGTCGATCAGCGCTCCGCGCCGGGCTCGAGCTCGCGGACGAAGAGGTTGGCGAATTCGATCGGGTGGCCGTGGTGCTGTAGCGCGATCGGACCGCGGGCGGGTACGCCGGGCAGCTGCGCGCCGTCGATCACGCGCTGGCCGTTGAGGTCGACCGTGAGGCGGTCGCCGACCATGCGGATGTGGAAGCGGTTCCACTTCCCGATCGGCGCGTCCGCCGCCACCTTCGGCGTGCAGGCGGCGCGCACCTCGGCCGGCATCGAGGCGTCGGTGCGGTAGCCCCAGACCTCGCCGGAGCCGACCGGCCAGCACCAGATGTTCACCTGCGACTTCGAGGAGCCGCGCAGGTAGATGCCGCTGTCGCCGGCGTCGGTCACCGCGGCCTGCACCGCCTGACCGCCCTCGTGCTGAACGCTGCCGTTCGGCAGGATCACCGGCCGCATGGCCTCGGCGGCCGGGCCGCTCCAGCGCCAGTCGGCGATCAGCTCGAAGTCGCCGAACTCCTCCTCGCTCCACAGGTGGCCGCCTTGACCGTCGTAGCTCAGCTTCCAGTCGGCCGCCTTCCAGTGGCCCTCTTCGCCTTCGCCGACCACCCAGCCGTCGAGGTCGACGCCGTTGTAGAGGCTGCGGAATCCCACCGCGCGCTCGGCGACGTTGCCCGAATGCAGCGGCCCCTCGCTCGGCGGCAGCTCCTGGATCCGCAGGTTGCGGAAGTGCACCTCCGAGCCCTCCGACTCCAGGCACAGGTATCCCTTGCGCGGGTTGATGTCGTAGCCGCCGCTGACCTCCTCGCCGTTCACCTCCAGCTTGAGCGTGCCGTCGATGCAGGTGACGCGGTAGTGGTTCCACTCCGGCGAGGGCTTGGCGCGCTTCTCGCTCGGCAGGCAGCGCGCCCAGCCGCCGGGGTGGGGGCGGTCGGGCGTCATGACGGCGCCGTGGATCGGGAAGACGTCGCCGTGGCTGGTGTAGTTCGGCGTCTCGCGGCCGTCGAGCACCTGCACCTCGACCGCGCGGGTGAAGGGCTGGCCGCGCGCCGGCAGCGGGTCCGACCAGACGAAGAAGCCGGCGTTGCCCTTCGGCACCATGTGGCGCCACTCGAGCTCGACGATGAAGTTCTCGTACATGCGCTCGGTGCGCAGCTCGCCGGTCGGGATGCCGCTGCAGACGATCATGCCGTCACGCACGGTCCAGGTGCTGTGGTCGCAGTTGACCGGCGCCCAGCCCTCGAGGTCGACGCCGTTGAAGAGCGGCACGAAGCCGTCGGCGTCGGCGGTCGGGTCGCCGAGCTCGGTGTGGCCGGGGGCGCCGCAGGAGGCGGCGAGCAGGAGGGCGATCAGGGGAGCGGGGAAGGAGTGGGGGCGAGGCATGGATCAGTTCTCGAAGCGCCAGCGCAGCTCCGGCGGGATCATCGGGCAGGCCGACTCGGGCTTGGCGAAGAGGCGGGTGCGCACGGCGGCGACGCGATCGTAGCCCCAGTCCGCCAGGCCGCGCGGCAGCATTCGCAGCAGCCAGCCGAGCGGCCGCCACACCCCGCCGAGCCGACCGCAGAGGTGGGCCACCGCCGCCGCCCGCGCCAGCGGCGCGCCGTCGTCGCGGATCACGACGATGCTGTCGGGCAGGGCGGCGGCCTGCTCGGGCGGGATCAGGCGCTGGAAGACCTCGCCGCCGAGCGGGGCGAAGCGCAGGCCCTCGGCGCGGTCCTCCTGCAGCAGGAACAGCACGCCGCGGTGGCACAGGCCGCAGCCGCCGTCGTAGAAGACCCGCTCCACCCCGGCGGCGCGGCGGGCCGGGATCCAGCCAGGTTCGGCGGCGGCGAGCAGCAGCAGCAGGCTGCCGGTGAGGTCCATCGAGTACGAGGCCCAGCTCCCGGTCGCCGCCTTCACGATCAGCAAGGCCAGCAGCGCGGCCCGGGTCAGGACCAGCGCCCGGCGCGGCAGGCGCCACGAGAGCCCCGCCGCGCCGGCCGGGGCGCGGAAGGCGGCGTGGCGCGCGAACAGGAATGCCAGCGCCACCACCCCGG
>CAZXTO010000051.1:0-14071 GCA_964643675.1 uncultured Planctomycetales bacterium | reverse complement strand
GCACGGCCGCGCCGCCGTGAGCGTGCTGCTGTTTCAGGACGCCGCGATCGTGCCCCTGGTCCTGGTCCTCGAGCTGCTCAAGGGAGAGGGCGGCCCCGGCGCGGCGGCGCTGTCCCTGGCACGCTCGCTGGTGCTGGCCGCCCTGCTGGTCGGCGTCCTGCTGCTCTTGTTGCGCAAGGTGCTGCCGCCGCTGCTCGGCAGCCAGGCCATGCGCGCCAACCGCGACCTGCCGGTGCTGCTGGCGGTCGGCACCGGCCTCGGCGCCACCTGGGCCGCCCACGCCGCCGGCTTGTCGCCTGCCCTGGGCGCCTTCCTCGCCGGCGTGGTGCTCGGCGAGTCGCCCTTCGCCACCCAGGTGCGGGCCGACGTCGGCGCCCTGAGGGCGCTGCTCGCCACGCTCTTCTTCGGCTCGATCGGCATGCTGGGCGACCCGAGCTGGGTGCTCGCCCACCTGCCCGAGGTCCTCGGCGTGGTCGCGGCGGTGGTGGCCGGCAAGGCGCTGCTCGCCGCTGGCGCGCTCCGGCTGGCCGGGGTGGGCTTCGCCTCGGCCGCCGGCGCCGGGGTCGGCCTGGCCCAGATCGGCGAATTCTCCTTCGTCCTGGCCGAGGTGGCGCGGGACGGCCTGTTCGGCGAGCGCAGCTTCCACCTCGTGGTCTCGGCCACCATCGCCAGCTTGTTCCTGACCCCGAGCCTGGTCGCGGCCGCCCCCTGGTTGGCGCGCTGGATCGAGGCCCGCCGCGGCGCCGCGGCGCCGCCGAAGAAACCGAGGCGGGCGGGTACCCGGGCCCTGGTCGTCGGCCTCGGCCCGGCGGGCCAGGCGGTCACCGCCACCCTCACCGGCGCCGGCCACGAGGTGCACGTGCTCGACCTGAATCCGGCGGCGGCCGGGCTGGCCCGCCGGCTGGGCGCCCGCCCCCACCTCGGCGACGCCCGCCAGGCAGAGGTCCTCACCCACCTCGAGGTGGCTGCCTTCGAGGTCGCCGTGGTCACCGTGCCGGATCCGCGCCATGCCGCCGAGGTGGTGTCCTTGGCCCGAGCCTTGGCTCCTGGCCTGCGGATCGTGGCCCGCGCCCGCTACCACCTGCACCTCGAGTCCCTGATGGAGGCGGGAGCCGAGGTGGTCGTCGACGAGGAGCACGAGGTCGGCGGCCTGCTCGCCGGTCGCGCAGCAGAGATCCTCGGCCACGGCCCGGAGGGACCGGCGGAGGGGCTGCGGGTGTTCGGAGGCGAGGAACTGCCAAAGCCCTGATCCGCCGCCGGGCGCCGCCGCTATCTTTGCGGCGTGACTTCCCCCCGGTCCCGGTTCTTCCTGGCCTCCTGTATCGCCCTGGTGGTGACCGCGATGAGCTTCGCGATTCGCGCCAATGTCATGGGCGACTTCGAGACGGCTTTCTCGCTCACCAAAGAGCAGCTCGGCGAGATCGCCGCGCCCGCCTTCTGGGGCTTCACCCTGGCGATGATCTTCGGCGGTCCGCTGTGCGACGTCGTCGGCATGGGGCGCCTGGTGGCGCTGGCCTTCGTCGGCCACCTCGCCGGGATCCTGATGACGATCTTCGCCACGGGCTATTGGACCCTCTACGGCGGCACCCTATTGATCGGCCTTGGCAACGGCCTGGTCGAGGCTGCGTGCAACCCGCTGATCGCCACGGTCTACCCCGACGAGAAGACGAAGAAGCTCAACCAGTTCCACGTCTGGTTCCCCGGCGGCATCGTCATCGGCGGCCTGATCGCGTGGGCACTCGGCAGCGACATGGGATACCAGGTGAAGATGGCTGCGATGCTGCTGCCGACCCTCGCCTACGGCGCCATCTTCCTCGGCATGAAGTTCCCCAAGACCGAGCGCAGCGCCAGCAAGGTCTCGATGGGCGAGATGTTCAAGGAGTGCTTGCGGCCGCTCTTCCTGCTGATGTTCGTGTGCATGGCCTTCACCGCCTCCACCGAACTCGGGCCGAACCAGTGGATCGACAACATGCTCCAGGCTTCCGGGGTGGACGGGATCCTGGTGCTGGTGTGGATCACCGGCCTGATGGCGCTCGGCCGGCAGTTCGCCGGCCCGATCGTGCACCGCCTCTCACCCACCGGCATGTTGACCTTCTCGGCGCTGTTCAGCGCCCTCGGCTTGATCGCCCTGAGCCAAGCCTCCGGCAACCTCGCGATCTACGGCGCGGCGACGCTGTTCGCCATCGGCGTCTGCTACTTCTGGCCGACCATGCTCGGCTTCGTCTCCGAGCGCCTGCCGAAGACCGGCGCGCTCGGATTGGCACTGATGGGCGGCATGGGCATGCTCGCGACTTCGAAGACCCTGGAGATCATGGGCAAGTGGTACCAGGACAACATCGCTGCGGCCGGCGGTGACGAGATCGCCGGCGCCGCTGCCACTTTCCAAACCGTTGCCTGGGCCCCCGCCGGCCTGATCGTGGTCTTCGGCCTGCTGTACCTCAACGACCGGCGCAAGGGCGGCTACCAGGCCGAGAAGATCTGAGCCGCCCGACCTAGGGGGCGATCTCCACCGAACAGGCAATGGACGATGCCCGCACGGCTCCTCTCCAGCTCGCCACGGCTGCGAAGGAGAAGATCCGCCCCAAGGCTGCGGTCGAGCCTGAGGGGAGCTCGAAGCGGGCGCTGGCTCGCCCGGTTGCCGACAGTACGCCGCTCGAGCCGGTCAGGTGGGGAGGAGGGGAACCGCCGTGAATGCTCCAGAAGAGGGCATCCGGGAACAGGGGGATCTCCACCCCGTTGGATGTGATGGGGCCGACTCCTCCCTCGGAAGCGAGCAGGAGATAGTCCAGCCCACCTGCCCCCGTGGGGAAATGAATGTCGAATTGGACCGCCCCGCCTTGGGAGCCAGAGACCGAGGACCTATCGGCGAACAAGACAGGGTGGAAGGAGATGGCCTGGAAGCGCATGTCCCCCACCACCGAGGAGGCGAGGAGCTCGACCAGTCCATCTCCATCGAGGTCGTCCAGCGTGGCCAGGAGGTGACCGAGATGCTGGCTGAACGGGAGACCACGCACCCTTCGGATCTGGGAGCCGTCAGCCCCCGAGATCGCCACGATGGCTCCGTTCAACGACGGGAATTGGGTATTCCCGGAGGAGACGAGATCCTCAACGCCATCCTGGTCCCAATCGCCGACCCGGGTCAGGGCGAACGGAGCCAGCGCAGAATCCGTCCCCCAGAGGAACGAGCCGGTCGCCCCGGAGTGGGCTTCGATTCGATCGTAGGACGTGCGAATGGCGTAGTCCTCGATCCCGTCGCCATCCAGGTCATCGCAGTCAACGACGGAGACCTTGGTCGTGTAGGAGTAGCCGGTGTGGTGCCGGATCAACTGATGGGTCGTTCCGGAGTAGAGATGGAAGCCAGCGGGGAAGGTCGCGATGAGCAGATCGGTCGAGCCATCTCCGTCGATGTCTCCCAGCGCATACGGAGCGGCATACCCATCCAAGGGGAAGGTGTGGACCAGGTTGCCGGTCCCGACCGAGAAGAGCTCCACCCCTGGCCCAGCACTGGGGCCGCTCGCCACCACCAGGTCGTCGAAGCCGTCCCCGTCCACGTCGCCAACCCGGGTGAGCTCGGCGCCATAGGGCGCGCCCTCCGGTGTGGGGTTCCAGAGCACCCGGAGGAGCTGGCCGTCGGCCCCGGAGCAGACATGCACGGAGTACTGGTCGAAGCCGAAGGCGTAATCCGGAACCCCGTCCTGATCGAGGTCATCGAGGAAGGCGAGGTCACCCTCCGCGCCGGGACCGCTCATCCTCCTCACGTAGGCACCCGTCGCGCCGTCATAGAGCGTGGCTCCGGGGCTCATGGAGAGCCCGTTCAGGAGGATGTCGCCGACCCCGTCCCCGGTCAGGTCCGCGCCCACTGCGAGATGACTGCCTCCCGACAGGTGCTGGAAGTGGTATGGGCTCTCCCAGACCCCGCCGACGAGTTGTGCGAAGAGGGAATCGGCCAAAAAATATGAGAAGAAGAGGACGAGAGCGCAGCGAGGCATGATGGAAACTCCGAATCGAGTTTAGGCCATGTTCGGCGCGACATGTCTGGTGGTTGCCCTATCTTCCCCCCATGTCCAGCGACGCCTTCGACCCCACGCCCGCGGATCGCTTCACCTTCGGCCTCTGGACCGTCGGCAATCCGGGCGCCGACCCCTTCGGCGGGCCGGTGCGCGAGAAGATCCCGGTGCGGCGCATCCTCGACCGGCTGGCCGCGGCCGGCGCCCACGGCGTCAACCTGCACGACAACGACCTGGTTCCTTTCGGCGCCTCCGTCGCCGAGCGCGACCGGATCGTGGCCGACTTCAAGGCAGGTCTGGCCGACACCGGCTTGAAGGTGCCGATGGCCACCACCAACCTGTTCAGCCACCCGGTGTTTCGCGACGGCGCCTTCACCGCCAGCGACCCCAAGGTGCGCGCCTATGCCGTGCGCAAGGCGATGGCCGGCATCGAGCTGGGGGTCGAGCTCGGCGCCAGCACGGTGGTCTTCTGGGGCGGCCGCGAGGGCGTCGAGACCGACGCCGCGCGCGACTGCCGCGACGCCATCGGCTGGTACCGCGAGTGCCTGGATTTCCTCTGCGCCTGGACCAAGGACCAGGGCTGGGACCTGAAGTTCGCGCTCGAGGCCAAGCCCAACGAGCCGCGCGGCGACATCTACCTGGCCACCACCGGCCACATGCTGCACTTCATCGAGACCCTCGAGCACTCCGCCATGTGCGGCGTGAACCCCGAAGTCGCGCACGAGAACATGCCCGGGCTGAGCATGGTGCACGCCGTCGCCCAGGCCATGGAGTGCGGCAAGCTGTTCCACATCGACCTCAACGGCCAGAAGATCGGCCGCTACGACCAGGACCTTCGCTTCGGCTCCGAGGACGCCAAGGGCGCCTTCTTCCTGGTCCGCCTGCTCGAGGGCACCGGCGGCCGCCCGGCCTACACCGGCCCGCTGCACTTCGACGCCCACGCCTACCGCAGCGAGGACGAGGAGGGCGTGTGGGACTTCGCCACCGGCTGCATGCGCACCTACAAGATCCTGGCCGCCCGCGCCAAGGCCTTCGACCAGGACGCCGAGGTCCAGCAGATCCTCGCCGCCAGCCACGCCGACCCCGACGGAGTGGCGCCGTTGCTGCAGGGCTACACCTCCGCCAACGCCAGCGCGCTCGCCGGCCTGGAACTCGACCCCGAAGCCCTCGCCGCCCGCGGCAAGCGCTACGAGCGCCTCGACCAGCTGGCGATGGAGTACCTGCTGGGCGTGCGCGGCTGAGCGCCACGAGCGGTCGCCGCTCCGCTACGGCTGCAGTTCGACCGCGACCGCAATCGACGAAGCGACCATCGCGGTAGGCGTGAAGACCGCCGTGGCGAACCAGATCGTGCGGCCCGAGTAGCCGCTCGCGGCCCCCGGTGGCAGCTTGAAGATGGCGGTCGCCTTGCCGCCGGAGTCCAGGTTGCCGAACTGGCGCGTGAAGCCGGGGAGGCTCCCCGCCGCCATGCGCTGGAACAGCAGGTCCTGGGTCAGGGGGATCTGGAACCCACCGAAGGAGCTCGGCCCGACGCCGGCGCCGGACCCGAGCAACTGGTAGGAGTCGCCAGCGAAACGCCTCGGGAGTTGGATCCAAAAGAAGAGGCGGCCACCTTGTCCGACCGAGAGCTGCCCAGGGGAGACGCGCAGGCCGGGCATGACCGACACCGCCTGGATCAACCGACCGGAGGCATGAGGCAGGGCGGAGGCCACCTCGGGGAGGCCATCGGTGTTCAGATCCGAGAGCAGGACGACGTGTTCCTCGGAACCAGCGAAGGCCTCGAGGTCGATCAGCTTGGACCCGTCGGCGCCGGAGAGCACGGAAACCATGCGCCAGATCCATGGCTGATTTTCCTCGGTCCCGCAGACGATGAGGTCTTCGACCCCGTCGCCATCCCAATCGGGATAGGCCAGGGCGTGGAAACCGAAGCAGACTTCCTGCTTCAGCGTGTCCCGGGACCAGATGACCTGGCCGTCCGCGCCGGAGATCCAGGAGAGGGAGCCGGAGGCGGGGCCGCCGAGGTCCATCTCCATGCCGGTCGTCACGTAGTCCGCCACGCCGTCGCCGTTGCGGTCCCCGGTCGGGCTGCAGCCGAGCTGCGCTGGATCGGAGAGCCGGGAGTCCCGGTGCACGCGGATCTCCTGGAGGTCCGCGCCCGAGTGGACGTGGAGGGAGTGGGTGCCGGCGGCCGCGTCGGCAGTGGAGAAAGCGAAGTCCGTGACTTGGTCGCCGTCGAGGTCGCCCAGCGCCCACATGCCGAGCGCCTCGCCGGCCGCGGTGATCCGCCGCGGGAACTGGCCAGTGCCGCCGAGCCAGGTCGTGATCTCGCCAGTATCCCGCGCGAGGTGGAAGTCCGGAGTGCCATCCTGATCGAGGTCACCGGCAGGGATCATCCCGACCAATCCGAAGGGCGGGCCGCCGGAATAGACGATGTGGTCCGTGATCAAGGCGCCGTCGGCACCGGAGTAGTACTCGGCTCTCAGATGGGGCCAGCCGGAGCTGCCGAGGTCGGCCAAATTCACGATGTCCTGGACTCCGTCCCCGTCGAGGTCGTCCGTCACCTGGAACAGACCCGAGGCCACCGGAGTCTCCCACAGCAATTGGCCGGAGCTGCCGTCGATGGCTTGGATCCGGTGCTTGCTCCCGATGAGCAGATCCAGGAGGCCGTCACCGCTCACCTCCCAGGTCTGCAGCCGCTGGTGGGAACTGAGCCCGAACATCTGGGAGAGGTTCGACCAGAGGGTATCGGAGTCACCGCCGACGACCTGGCTCGGGGCGGCGCGCACACCGAGGAGAAAGAGACCAATGAGAAAAAGAGGGCGAATCATGAGCAAGGGCACCGGCAATCCCCGGCGCCTTGTCCAGGATACCCGAACCTGGCAGGCCCGCACGTCGCCCGGACTCAGGGGCCGTCGCCTTCCAGATCCGGCAGCTGCTCCTCGCGGATACGGCGCAGGAAGTTCGCGCCTGGATCGAGGATGCCCTCCGCCCGCACCAGGAAGGCCTGGCGGTCGGCCTCGCTGGCATCCCCGGTGCGCATCTTCACGCCGAGGATCAGCCACTCGATGCGCAGCACCCGCACGTCGACCTCCTGGGTCGCATCGAGCTGGTTCTGCAAGCCGAGCTCCAGGAATTCCATCGCCGCGTCGTACTGCTCGCGCTCGGCGTAGACCTTGCCGAGCGCCACCAGCGCGCGGGTGCGGCTCATCGGGTGATCGGGGAGCTGGGCGGCGACCACCGCTTGCAGCTCCTGGCGCGTCCGCTCCGAGGCCGCGACCTCCGGCGGGAGCTGGTCGAGGAAGGTCGCGGCGAAGCTCTTGAGCACCTGGATCGTCGCCATCGAGCCCTGGTTCTCCCAGGCCAGGCGCTGGTTCTGGTGCAGCAGCAGGGCGGCGAAGCCCCAGGTCACGCTTACCCCGAGCAGGACCGAGGCGAGGATGGCCGCCTTGGCCGGCGCCCGCTTCACCCACAGCTTGAGGCGCCGCCACGGGCTCGGCGGCTTGGCCAGGATCGGCTCGTCCTCCAGCCAGCGGCGCAGGTCCTCGGCCATCTCGCCGGCGTCGGCGTAGCGCCGCTCCGGGTCCTTCTCCATCGCCTTGAGGCAGATCACCTCGAGCTCGCGCGGCACCGCGTGAGTGAAATCGTGCATCGGCCGCGGCTGGCTGTAGCGCACCGCGCGCAGCACCTCCTCGCGCGAGTCGCCGGCGAAGGGCCGGCTCAGGGTGAGCGACTCATAGAAGCTGGCGCCGAGCGAGAACACGTCCGAGCACGGCGCGCAGCGCACCCCGGCGGCCTGCTCGGGGCTCATGTAGTAGGGCGTGCCGCGGGCGGTGCCGCTCTCGGAAAGGCCCGGATCGTCGGCCACCGCCGCCAGACCGAAGTCGGCGATCTTGGGCGCGCCCTCGCGGCCGACCATCATGTTGCCGGGCTTCAGGTCGCGGTGGATGATGCCGGCGGCGTGCGCCACCTGAAGACCCTCGGCGACCTGGTGGAAGCCGCGCGCGACCTCCCAGGCGTGGCGCCGCGGCAGGCCGACCATCTTGCGCAGGCGGCCGATCACGTCGGCCAGGGTGCCGACCCCCTCGATCAGCTCGTAGGAGATGTAGCTCAGGCCGCCGCTGCGGCCGACGCCGTAGACCCGCACGATCGACGGGTGGTCGAGCTTGGCGGTCGCGGCCGCCTCGCGCTGGAAGCGCGCCTCGGCCTCCTTCACCAGCGTGTAGTAGGGGTGGAGGATCTTCAGCGCCACCATGCGGTCCAATTCGAGTTCGCGCGCCTTCCAGACGCTGCCGGTGGTGCCCTGGCCGAGCTCCTCGATCAGCTCGAAGCCGTCGAGCTGCATGCCGGCGCTGAGCCCGGGGCCGCCGGACTCCTCCATCTCGGCCGCGTAGGCCAGCACCCCGCCGCGCTTGTGGACGTCGAGGGACTGCAGGAAGGCCTTCTGGGCCTCGTCGCCCTGCTCGCGGCCGAGCTCGAGGTAGCGCTCGAACAGGGCGTCGGTGGCCTCCAGGGAATTGGACCCGGACATGGGACGATTATGGCGATCGCACCGCCCTTGTCACCCTTCGAAGGGGAAGCAACGCCAACCGGCGGCCTGTGCGGGGCGGGTGAAGCCGCGGCTGGTGCGCGCCCAGGCCAGACGGCCGAAGGGCATCGGGGAACGCGCTTCGGCGCTCCATTCGGCCTCCGCGCGGGCGAGCTGTCGCTCGCGCTCGGGCGCGTCCCAAGCGGGATAGGCCAAGGAGAGGTGCGGCAGGGCCACCGGCCTCGCCGCCAAGCCGAGGGGTCGGAGCGCGGCAGCGGCCAGGGAATCGAGCGCCGGATCCGGCGGGTAGGCCAGGTACAAGCTGCGAGCGAGCACCGCGCTGGTGGCGAATCCGGTCCCGGTCAAACGGAGCGGACCCGGAGCCGAAGGCGGATTCCCCCCGTTCGCCGAGACGTCCCCGGTTGCGCTCACCAAGGCTCGGCGCATCGCGGGAGAGGGAGCCAGACCGGCCTCCCCCGTCGCCGGGAAGGCGTCGACCGGCAGCGAAGCCAGGCTCAGGTGGGGCTCGAAGGGGACCGCCGGCGGCGCGGCCTCGGCCAAGGCGGCGATGCGTCGGCGCCAGGTGGCGGCAGCGGCGGCGACGGGCAGCAGCCACAGCGACCACTGGGAGCGGTCCTCCAGATCGAGCGCCTCGATCAGGACCGCCCGCACCCACTCCCCCACTCCCGGCTCCTGGGAGGCGCGGGGCCCCGCCACGTTCACCACCGCGTACTCCCCCTGCGTGAGGAAGGCGCGCACCCGCTCGGCCGCCGCCACCAACCCTTCCCCGCCCTCGACCAGGAGCCAGGGCCGCCCGGTCGCCTCGGCCAGCTCGGCGGTCAGCGCGGTTCCGCCGCTCAACGGTGCGCCGCGCCGGCTGAAGATCAGGGTCGCCGGCGCGTCCGCCACGTTGCGCGCGGTGCGCTCCGCGGGATCGGCGCTGGCGGTCTCGCGCAAGGGGTAGCGCGCCCCCAAGGCTCCGTCCTCGGCCCGTCGCCCGCGCGGACACCAGCCGCCGGCCCTCAGCCCGAATTCCAGCGCAAGGTCGAGCGCGGCGCGGTCGACGCCGGTCTGGCCGCCAGAGATCAGGCGCGGACGCAGCGGAGAGCGGGCAGGCACGCTTACCATCCTGCCATGGCTCTGTTCCTCGGCCTCGACGCGGGCACCCAGGGCGCCAAGGCGCTGGTCTACGACGCCGAAGCGCGGCGCGTGATCGGCCGCGGCGCGCACTCCTACACCCTGCTGCCGGCGCGTGAGGCCGGCGAGGCCGAGCAGCATCCCTGGACCTGGGTCGAGGGGGTCGAGGCCGCCATCGCCCGGGCCCTGGCCGACCCCGCGGTCGACGCCGGCGCCATCCGCGGCCTCGCCATCTCCGGCCAGCAGCACGGCTGCGTGGTGCTCGACGAGGCCGACGAGGTCATCCGCCCGGCCAAGCTGTGGTGCGACACCTCGACCGCCGCCGAAGCCGCCGAGCTCGCCGCCGCCTTCGGCCGCCCGCTCCCGGCCGGCTACACCGCCTCGAAGCTGCTGTGGCTGAAGCGCCGCGAACCCGAGCACTTCGCCCGCCTGCGCCGGGTGCTGCTGCCGCACGACTACCTCAACCTGCACTTCAGCGGCGTCGCCTGCGCCGAGGCCGGGGACGCCAGCGGCACCGGCTACTTCGATCCCGAAGCGCGCCAGTGGGACGCGCGCGCCGCCGCCCTCATCGACCCGGAGCTGCCCGCCTGCCTGCCGCCGTTGATCGGCCCGGAGGAGGCCGTCGGCCGCCTCCGCCCCGAGCTGGCCGCCCGCCTCGGCCTGCCGGCGGACCTGCTCGTCGCCCCCGGCAGCGGCGACAACATGATGAGCGCGCTCGGCGCCGGCGCGGTGCGCGAAGGCGTGCTGGTGATGAGCCTCGGCACCAGCGGCACCCTGTTCGGCCGCGCCGACCGCCCGGTCATCGACCCCGCGGGCCTGATCGCGCCCTTCTGCGACGCCGCCGGCGGCTGGCTGCCGCTGCTGTGCACGATGAACTGCACCACCGTCACCGAGGAGGTGCGGGCGGCCTTCGGCCTCGAACTCGACCAACTCACCGCTGACGCGGAGCAGGTCCCGGTCGGTAGCGACGGGCTCAGCTTCCTGCCCTACCTCGCCGGCGAGCGCTCCCCCGACTGGCCGCAGGCCAGCGGCGTGATCCACGGCCTCCGCGCCGGCGGTCTGCGCCCGGGAGCGCTGTTCCGCGCCGCCATGGAGGGCGCCAGCTTCGCGCTGCTGCAGGGGGGAGAGCGCTTCGCCCGCTTCGGCGCGCGCGCCGAGGAGCTGCGCCTGGTCGGCGGCGCCTCGCGCAATCCGCTGTGGCGGCGCATCCTCGCCGACGCCTTCCAGCTGCCGTTGCGCTTCCCGCTCGAGGCCGAATCGGCCGCCCTCGGCGCCGCCTTGCAGGCCGCGGCGGTGTGGTCCAAGCAGCCGGTGGCCGACTTCGTCGCCGCGCAGGAGGTGCCGCTCGAGGAGCAGCCCCTGCGCCCGGATCCGGGCCAGCGGCAGGCCTACCAGGACGCCTTCGGCCGCTTCCGCGACCTGGCCGAGCAGCTGTTCGGCCGAGCCCAGGAGAGCTAGGCGCTCTCCAAGCTATTTGGCCGGCAGCACCGGCACCGCGCCGGAATCCCCCGGAGCCACCGCCAGCCAGTCCAGATCGGGCCGCTGGAGGGTGCCGCCCACCGGCACCGCGACCGTCTCGCCGACGCTGCCTGCCAGGCCGGAGTGGCGGCGGGCGACCTCCTCGGTGACCGGCAGCAGCCACTCCATCGAGAGGCTGCCGTCCCCGGCGACCGAGCCGCGGAAGGCGGTCTCGAGCTCGCCGAGACGGACCATCCAGGGCTGGGCGAAGCGCAGCCGGTCGCCGTCGATGGCGAGCTGGATCGGCGCCAGCGTCAGGCCGGCCTGTCCCTGGCCGGCGCCGGTGGCGTCGATCAACTGAACCAGGAAGGGCGAGCCGCTCAGCGAACTGGGCGCCAGCTCGATGCGCGCCACCCCGCGCAGGGCCTCCCGCGGCAGGCGCCCGTCGACCACCTCGAAGGGAGCCCGGTAGGCGAGGTCCAGGGCCAGATCCATCCTGCCGGCGAGCTGGGCGGAGCCGCCCCTGCCGCTGGCGAACAGGGGGTGGACCCGGGAGAGCAGCGGACCGAGGCCGGCGTCGGTCTGGTAGCCGTCGAGCTCGAGCCGCAGCACGTGGGTGCTCTCCTCCTGCTCCTGCCAGCCGGGCAGGCCGTCCACCACGCCGCTCAGCCGCACCCGCTCGCTGCGGAAGCGGGGCGAGCGCCATCCGGCCAGCTCCAGCTCCGGCTCCACCCGCAGGGCCTCGCCCGGCGCCTTGCTGAACACGACCCGGCCGTCGGCCCGGCCGGCCAGGCCCCGGGCGGAGGCCTGGTCCTCGAACCAGGCGCCGAGGGCGTCGAGCTGCAGCCCGTCGAAGTCCACGGTCACCACCCCGGTCAGAGTGCCGGGGTTCAGGTAGTGGCCGTCGGACAGGACCACCTCGCCCTGCAGGGACACCGAGCCGGCGCTGCCGGAGGGGTCGCTCGAGCGCAGGGTGGCGCTGACCAGGGCCGGCTGGTCGAGGCCGTCGAGGACCGCGGCCAGCTTGAGGTCGAGCTCGTGGGTGCCGCCGGCGTGGTCGTGCAGGACCACCCGGCTGTCCTTGATCTCCACCGTGCCCCGGAACAGCGGCAAGGGGTGGAAGTGGAAGCGCCAGTCGGGCGGCGCCACGTCCCGGGCGGCGGCCTCGAGGTCGACCTCGTCCAGGCGCAGGCCCTCGCCGGCGGCGGGCCGGAGGTGGACCGTGACCCCCTCCACCACCAAGGAGCCGTCGAATCCGCCCTGGATCAGGCGGAACAGGCTGGTCGAGGCCCAGGCGCGCTGGGCAGTCAGGACCGGGCGGCCGTCGTGGTCGACCAGGATCAAGCCCTCCAAGCCCATGCGGCCGAAGGGGTTGAGGCTGAATTCCTCGACCCGCAGGTGGCCGTCGATCTCGCGGTTCAGCTCCTCCACGAGGTGCGCCTTGACGAAGGGCGCGGCCGCCATCGGGCCGAACACCGCCAGCAGGAGGAAGCCGCCGATGCCGAGCAGGATCTTGCCGCGGTGGCGGCGACACGGCGCGGGAGCGGGCGGCTCCGACGGCGGATCCGGAGGGAGGGTGCCGGGCATGAGGGCACCATATTCGGATTCCTCCCGCCGCGCTTGCAGGGCATGCCCCGACTTCACCAACGAGCCGTAACCTGTGACGTAGCGGCGGAGGTCCCCTCCACCGCTCCCCGAACCTCCGGAGACCCCATGTCCTTCTCGCGCCGAATCCTCGCCGCCGGCCTGCTCGCCGGCGTCCCCCTCCTCGCCCCCGCAGCGGTCGCCCAGGAGGGCGCCCCGACGATGCAGGAGGCCACCGCGGCCATGCAGAGCGGCCAATTCGAGACCGCCGCCGCCGCCTTCCGCAAGATCCTCAAGACCCAGCCCGAGAACGGCATCGCCTGGTTCAACCTGGGCTACTCGCTGCACGCCCTGGGGCAGTGGGACGAGGCCCACGACTGCCACGTGAAGGCGCAGGACACCCCGCAGGTGCGGCCGATCGCGATCTACAACCACGCCTGCATCCACTCGCTGTGGGGAGAGACCGACGCTGCCATCAAGCTGCTCGAGGACGCCGTCGCCGAGGGCTTCAACCAGCCCCAGCAGCTGCGCATCGACAGCGACATGGACAACGTCCGCAAGGACCCGCGCTTCCAGGCCTTGCTGGCCAAGCTGGAGGGCAAGGCGGTGAAGGTCAAGCCGCCCACGCCGCCGACGCCGCCCACCCCGCCGGCCAAGCTCAAGCAGCCCAAGGCGCCCAAGGCTCCCAAGGCGCCCCAGGCCGCCAAGCTGAAGCCGGCCAAGGCCAAGGCCGCGAAGCCGGCCAAGGCCAAGGCCGCGAAGCCGGCCAAGGCGCCGAAGCCCGCCAAGACCAAGGCCTCGGCCGAGGACATGTTCGACTTCTACGTCGGGAGCTGGGACCTGCTCCAGGACAGCGAGATCGTGGCGCAGATCACGGTCCGTTCGCTGCTGGACGGCACGGTGCTCGAGGCCGTCACCGAGAACTCGGTCAGCCTCTACTGCTACGACGCCAAGAGCGGCAAGTGGCGGCAGACCTGGGCCGGGCGGGACGGCATGCAGGCCGAGCTCGTCGGCAGCCAGAAGGGCGACAAGATCTACATGCGGACCAAGGGCCCGATCGACGAGTCGGGCACGGTCGGCCGCTCGGTGTTCGAGAACATCTCCAAGGACGGCTTCGACTACCACTGGGAGTTCAGCGCCGACAAGGGCAAGACCTGGGAATCCGAGAGCAAGATCCGCTTCGTGCGCAGCCGCGGCGGCCGGGCGCGCGCCGCCGAGGCGCCGGCGGTGAAGGAAGCCGCCCACGGCAGCCACGAGGAGTGGAAGCCGGCCCACGACGCCGCCGAGGAGTGGAAGCCGGCGCACGATGGCCATGACGGCCATGACGGCCATGACGGCCATGACGGCCATGACGCTCACGACG
>CAZXTO010000050.1:0-14118 GCA_964643675.1 uncultured Planctomycetales bacterium | reverse complement strand
GTTGCCGGCGCCGCGGATCTCGAGGTCGCGCATTGCGATCTGGAAGCCGGCGCCGAGGTAGCGCAGCTCCTCGACCGCCTTCAGCCGGCGCCGGGAGTCGACCGACAGCGGCTGGCCGCGCGGGATCAGCAGGTAGCAGTAGCCGCGGGTGGCCGAGCGCCCGACCCGGCCGCGCAGCTGGTGCATGTCGGCCAGGCCGTAGTTCTGGGCGTCGTCGAGGAAGATCGTGTTGGCGTTGGGGATGTCCAACCCGCTCTCGACGATGGTCGTGCAGCACAGCACGTCGGCCTCGCCGCGCACGAAGGCGAGCATGGCCTTCTCGAGCTCGCGCGGCTCCATCTGGCCGTGGCCGGTGACCACCCGCAGGCCGGGCACCAGCCGCTGCAAGCGGGCGGCGACGTGCTCCAGGTCGTGCACCCGGTTGTGGACGAAGAAGGCCTGCCCGCCGCGGTCGAGCTCGCGCCGCAGGGCGTCGGCGATGAGCTCGTCCTCGTCGCCGTAGCGGATCTCGGTGTGGACCTCGAGCCGGCCGACCGGCGCCGTGCTGAGCGCGCTGATGTCGCGGATGCCGGCCATCGCCATGTGCAGGGTGCGCGGGATCGGCGTGGCCGAGAGGGTCAGCACGTCGACCGCCGCGCGCTTCTTCTGCAGCGCGGTCTTGGCCTTGACGCCGAAGCGCTGCTCCTCGTCGATGATGACCAGGCCGAGCTCGCGGAAGCGCACGTCCTTCGACAGGATGCGGTGGGTGCCGATGGCGATGTCGACCGCGCCGCTGCCGATCCCCTCGATCGCCTCCTTGCGGTCGGCCGGGCGCACGATGCGCGAGAGCTGCGCCACCGTCACCGGCCAGCCGGCGAAGCGCTGGCGGAAGGTCCGGGTGTGCTGCTCGGCCAGCACCGTCGTCGGCACCAGGATCGCGACCTGCTGCCCGGCGGCCACCGCGCGGAAGGCGGCGCGCGCCGCCAGCTCGGTCTTGCCGTAGCCGACGTCGCCGCAGATCAGGCGGTCCATCGGCGCCGGCAGGCCGAGGTCGTCCATGATCTCGCGCGTGCCCTGGGCCTGGTCGGGGGTGTCCTCCCACGGGAAGCTGGCGTCGAACTCCTCCTGCTCCTTGGACCACGGCATCGGCGCGCCGGCGCTGCTCTGCCGCTTGGCCTGGATCTCGAGCAGGTCGGCGGCCAGGTCCTCGACCGCGGCCTCGACCTTGCCCCGCCGGCGCAGGAAGCTGCCGGAGCCGAGCTTGTCGAGCGGCGGCGCGCCGGCCCCGCCGCCGGCGCCGATGTAGCGCTCGATCAGGTCCACCCGCGAGGCCGGCACCTGCAGCAGCGCGCCGTCGGCGAACTCCAGCACGATCACGTCCTGCTCGCAGGCCTCGTGGCTGGCGCCGGCCTGCGGCGAGGGTTCGCCGGCGTCGAGCCCGCGGAAGCGGCCGAGGCCGTGGACCGCGTGCACCACCAGGTCGCCGGGCTTCAGCGACAGCAGGCTGTCGACGGCGGCGGTCTCGTGGCGCTTGTGGCGCGGCTTCGGCCGGTGGGCGCTGTGCCCCGGCACCAGCTCGCGGTGGTGCAGCACGGTGAGGCGGGCCTCGGGCACCCGGAAGCCCTTCTCCAGCCCGCCGAGGTGACGCTCGAGCGCCGTCGCTTCGTGGCCGCGCTCCTCCAGCAGGTGGCCGAGCCGGTCGGATTCGGCCTCGGTGGCGCAGCAGACCGTGACCCGCTCGCCGTCGGCCGCGCGCTCGGCGAGCAGCGAGGCGCCCTCAGCCACGCCCTGGCAGTACTCCTCGACCGAGAGCACGTCGAGGCTGCCGTCGCGGCCGGGCAGGGTGGCCAGGTCGAGGCAGACCCCGCCGGGTCCGCGGCGGTTCTCCACAAAATCTGACAACCGTGCCTGACACCGCTGCGGACACCGCTGCGGCTGCGCGCCCTCCCGCAGCTTCAGGCGCTGGAGGTTCTCCTCGATCAGCGCCGGCTCCCAGCGGATCACGCGGAGCTGCTCCGGCAGGCGGTCGTGGGGGAGCAGGTCGTCCGGACCGGCGAACTCGGGCAGGTCCTGGCCGAGCGGGACCTTGACCTGGTGCAGCACGTGGCGGGTGCGTTGGGTGGCGAGGTCGAACACCCGCACGCTCTCGAGCTCGTCGTCGAAGAACTCCAGCCGCAGCGGTTCGCCCATGGCCGGCGCGTAGAGGTCGAGGATGTCGCCGCGCATCGCCAGCTCGCCGGGGTGGGAGATGGCGGGGACGCGCTCGAAGCCGGCTCGGACCAAACGCTTGAGTAGGGCGTCGGGGCCGAGCCGCATGCCCTGGCGCAGCTCGAGCACGGCGTCCTCGTCGTCGGCCGCCGGGACCGGCTGGAGCAGGGCGGCGACCGGCGCGACCAGGGCGCCGGTGAACCCTTCCCGCCGGACCAGTTCGAGGGCGTGGAAGCGCTCGCGCAGGACCTCGGCCTCGGCGCCCAAGCGGCCTTCCCGGGCCGGGAAGGGGATCGCGCCGGCGCCGAAGCTGACAAGGTCGTCGAGGGCCAGCTCCATCGCCGCGTGATCGGCCACTACGACCAGCACCGGAGCGTCGAATCGGCGCGCGAGGGCGGCGGTGGCCAGCGCCTTGGAGGAGCCCCAGAAGCCGCCCCATTGCAGCGGCTGCTCGCTCGGCTCCCAGGCCGCCGCCAGCTCGCGCCAGGTCGGCGCCTGCTCCAGCAGGGCGCACAGTTGGCTGGCCTTGCTCACGCCTTGCCCTCGCCCTGGAGGACCAGCAGCGCCTCCCAGGCCGCCAAGCGCTCGGCCTCCTTCTTGGTGCAGGCCCAGGCGGCCGGGAAGCGGCGCCCGGCGACGTCGGCGCTGACCGCGAAGGCGTGCGCCTCGGGGTGGTCGTAGCGGTCGACCTGGTGGTACTGAGGCAGGCAGCCGTGCTGGCGTTGGGCCCAGGCCTGCAGCTTGCTCTTGGCGCGCGCGCGGGCGTGCTCGCCCTCGAGCCGGGTCATCTCCGGCTGCAGCCAGCGCAGGGCCAGGGCGCCGCTCCGGCCCAGCCGCTCCTGCTCGGGCGCGTCGAGGTAGATGGCGCCGATCAGGGCCTCGAGGGCGTTGCCGAGCACCGACTTCGGGATGCTGCCGCGTTCGGCCAGGCTGCCGCCGGTGACGATGAAGTCGGCCAGGCCGAGCCGGACCCCGGCCCGCTCGAGGGTGTCGCGCGAGACCAGCAGCGCCTTGAGCTGGGTCAGCCCGCCCTCCCGGCGATCGGGCAGGGTGCGGAATAGCGCTTCCGCCACGACGAGGTTGAGGACCGCGTCGCCCAGGAACTCGAGCCGTTCGTTGTGGCCGTCGCGGGCGGAGGCGTGGGTCAGCGCCCGCGCCAGCAGCTCCCGGTCGCGGAAGCGGTATCCCAGACGGTCTTCGAGGCGGCGGTGGTCGGCCAGCTCTTCCGTCACGCGGCCTTATTCTAAGCGGATGAGCGGCACCACCGACCTGGAGATCGCCCGCGGGGCCCAGCTGCGCCCGATCCAAGAGATCGCGGCCAAGCTCGGCATCGACGAGGACCACCTGGAGCTCTACGGCCGCCACAAGGCCAAGGTGCTGCCGGGGGCGACCGGGGACCGGGAGCCGGACGGCAAGCTGATCCTGGTCTCGGCGATCACGCCGACCCCGGCGGGGGAGGGCAAGACCACCGTGACGGTCGGTCTGGGCCAGGCGCTGGGCAAGCTGGGCCTGAACGGCGCGATCTCGATCCGCGAGCCCTCGCTGGGGCCCTGCCTGGGCATGAAGGGCGGCGCGGCCGGCGGCGGCTGGTCGCAGGTGGTGCCGATGGAGGACATCAACCTCCACTTCACCGGCGACCTGCACGCGATCACGGCGGCCAACAACCTGCTGGCGGCGATGGCCGACAACCACATCCACTTCCGGCTCGACCCGCGGCTGGACCCGACCCGCAAGCTGTGGCGGCGGGTGCTGGACATGAACGACCGGGTGCTTCGCGACATCGTGGTCGGCCTGGGCGGCCCGGTGCACGGCGTGCCGCGCGAGACCGGCTTCGACATCACGGCGGCCTCGGAGGTGATGGCGGCGCTGTGCCTGGCCGAGGATCCGGCGGACCTGGAGGCGCGGCTGTCGCGCATGCTGGTCGGCTTCGGCTACGACGAGTCGCCGGTGACCGCCGGCGAGATCGGCGCGGTGGGGGCGATGTGCGCCATCCTGCGCGACGCCATGAAGCCGAACCTGGTGCAGACCCTCGAGGGTACGCCCGCCTTCGTGCACGGCGGCCCCTTCGCCAACATCGCCCACGGCACCAGCAGCGTGATCGCGGCCAAGACCGCGCTGTCGCTGGCCGACTACGTGCTGACCGAGGCCGGCTTCGGCTTCGACCTCGGCGCCGAGAAGTTCTTCGACATCTTCTGCCGCCAGTCGGGGCTGTCGCCGAGCTGCGTCGTGCTGGTGGCGACGGTGCGGGCGCTGAAGCTGCACGGCGGCGCGGCGCTGGCCGACCTGGCCAAGCCGGACCCGGAGGCGGTCAAGGGCGGCCTGCCCAACCTGGAGAAGCACCTCGAGACCATCGACCACTTCGGCGTGCCCGAGCTGGTGGTGGTCAACCGCTTCGCCGGCGACACCGACGAGGAGGTCGCGGCGGTGGTCGACCGCTGCCGCGAGCTCGGCGTGGCGGTCGAGGTGGCCGACATCTGGGCCCGCGGCGGCGAGGGCGGGGTGGACGCCGCCCGGCGGCTGGTCGAGCTGGCGGACGGCTGCAGCGACCGCTTCCGGCCGCTCTATCCGCTCGAGGACACGGTCGAGGACAAGATCCGGAGCATCGCCCACACCGTCTACGGCGCCCACGCGGTCGACTTCATGCCGCGGGCGAAGAAGGACATCGCCAAGATCAAGCGCCTCGGCATGGACCGGCTGCCGGTGTGCATCGCCAAGACCCAGTCCAGCCTCAGCGACAACCCGAAGCTGCTCGGGCGGCCCAAGGACTTCGTCGTCACCGTGCGCGAGGTCGTGATCAGCGCCGGCGCCGGCTTCCTGGTGCCGATCACCGGCAACATCATGCGCATGCCCGGCCTGCCTCGGCGGCCGGCGGCGCTGAACATCCAGCTGGACGAGCAGGGGCGGATCGACGGCTTGGACTGAGCTCGAGCCAGGCCGCTCGGGGCCGCCTCAGCGGCGGATCGCCCGGCGGCAGAGATCCGGCGAATGGGAGCGCGGGCCGCGCATAATCGGCCTCCATGACCCCCACCCCCCTCCTGGAGGTCGACGCCCTTCGCTTCCGCTATGGCGAGCGCGCCGCCGTCGACGGGGCCAGCTTCGCCGTGAACGAGGCGGAGATCTTCGGCTTCCTCGGCCCCAACGGCGCCGGCAAGACCACCACGATCTCATGCGTCTGCGGCCTGCTCGACGGCTGGGAGGGCGCGATGCAGTTTGGCGGGGAGGCCTTCGCGCCGGCGCGCGTGGCCGCCGACCGCGCCCGCATCGGCCTGGTGCCGCAGGAGCTGGCGATCTACGAGGAGCTGACCGGGCGCGAGAACCTGGAGTTCTTTGGCAGCCTCGGCGGCCTCGGCGGCGCCGGGCTGGCGGCGGCGGTCGACCGCGGCCTGGAGATCACCGGCCTGGCCGACCGCGCCAAGGACCGCGCCGACACCTACTCGGGCGGCATGAAGCGGCGCCTGAACATCGCCGCCGGCGACCTCCACCAGCCGGCCTTGCTGATCCTGGACGAGCCCACCGCCGGGGTGGACCCGCAGTCCCGCAATCACATCTTCGAGGCCCTGCAGGCGCTGCGCGCCGACGGCCGCACCCTGCTCTACACCACCCACTACATGGAGGAGGCCGAGCGGCTCTGCGACCGCATCGCGATCCTCGACCAGGGGCGCCTGATCGACCTCGGCACCGCCGAGGAGCTGGCCGCGCGGGCCGGTACCCCGAGCGCGAACCTCGAGGAGGTCTTCCTCCACCTGACCGGTCACAGCTTGAGGGACCACGCATGAGCCTCGTCCGCGACGCCTGGACCATCGCCCGCAAGGACCTGCGCAGCTACTTCCGCGACCGCACCGGCATGCTGCTCGGCTTCCTGCTGCCGATCGCGCTGGTCACGGCCTTCGGCTTCATCGCCCAGGTGCTCTACGGCGGCCAGAGCGCGATGGGCCGCACCACGCTCTGGTTCGCCGACGAGGACCAGAGCTCGGGCAGCGAGTCCTTCGTCGAGCTGCTGCGCGACTCCTCGACCATCGCCCTGCGACCGCGCGCCGGCGACGAGGCGATCGACGCCGAGGAGCTGCGGCAGAAGGTGGTGGACGGCGACGCCCACCACGGCCTGATCATCCCCGCCGGCTTCGGCGCCTCGATGGGCTCCGGCGAGCTGCCGGAGCTGCGGATGGTGCGCGACCCCGACCGGTCGATGGAGGACCAGATGATCTCCATCGGCCTGATGCAGGCCTACTTGGGCGCCACCGAGGGCAAGAGCTTCCCGGCCATGATGGGCCGGCAGATGGAGCAGCTCGGCATGGAGTCCGAGCAGGCCCAGGGCGTGGTCGCGGCGGCCGAGATGATCCGCGGCCTGATCGAGGTCTTCGTCGAGGAAGAGGAGGCCGAGGAGGCCGAGGAGGGCGCGACGGCCGACGCCGCCGACGCCGCTACCGCCTCCACCGCCGCCGACGAGCTCGAGCAGGCCTTCTCGATGGACACCTTCATGACCTCGATGGTGCCGGTCGCCCACGAGGACATCCCGCCGCCCGCGCGCCCGCGCCAGATGGGCTACATGCAGGCCCAGTCGGTCGCCGGCATGGTCGTGATGATGCTCATGTTCGGCCTGGTCGCCTGCGGCACCTCCCTGATCGTCGAGCGCGAGGGCGGCACCCTGCCGCGCCTGCTCGCGGCGCCGATCTCGCGCGACGCCATCCTGCTCGGCAAGCTGATCTTCACCGTGATCATCGGCTACGTGCAGCTGGTGGTGCTGTTCGGTTACGGCGAGCTGTTGTTCGGCTTCGGCGCCTTCCAGGACCCGGTGACGCTGGCGATCCTGATGATCAGCATCACCGCCGCGGTGACCGGCTTCGGCCTGCTGGTCGCCACCTGGGCCCGCACCCAGAAGCAGGCCGAAGGCGTGTCGACCCTGATCATCCTGGTCATGAGCTGCCTCGGCGGCGCCTGGTTCCCGCTGCAGCTGTTCGACGTGCCGCAGGTGGTCGAGGTCATCATGCGCTGCACCCTGGTCCATTGGGCCATGAGCGGGCTGCAGAACATGTTCTTCCACCAGCAGGACTGGACCCACCCCAACATCCTGACCTCCCTCGCCGTGCTGTGGGGCTTCGCGGTCGTCGCGATCCTGCTCTCGCGCTGGCTCTACTTCCGCCGCCTCGCCCTCTCGAAGTGATGAAACGACTCCTCGCTCCTGCTCGCTTGCTCCTCCCCCTCCTGGCCGGCTGGGCCGCGCCGCTGGCCGCCCAGGCGCCGTCGACCGCCCCCGCCGTCCAACCCGGCGAGGAGCTGGTGCGGGAGCTGTGGCAGACCCTCGAGCTCGCGGGGCAGCCGATGGGCTACAGCAGCTACCAGGTGTTCCGCTTCGAGGAGGATGGGGAGGAGCGCTACCGGATCGAGAACTTCGCCAAGTTCCGCTTCGGCCGCCTCGGCGGCGAGGTCGAGATCGCGATCCACATGACTGTGGTCGAGGACGGCGCCGGCCAGATCAAGCGCGCCGCCTCCCAGATGGACATGGCCAAGAACCCCACCCGCTTCGAGGGCGTGGTGGCCGACGGCTGGTTGCGCGGCACCAGCACGCTGATGGACCGCGAGACGCCGGTCGAGCTGGAGTGGGAGGACGGCGTGGTCTCGCCGCGCGGCCTGGAGGAGCTCACCCTGCTGCTGATCGGCGAGGGCGAGGGCGCGACCGCCTCGGTGCGGGCCTTCGACCCGACCATGATGCAGATCTACTCGGTCGACCTCGAGGTCGGCCCGGCCACCGAGATCGAGCACCGCGGCGAGACCGTGCCCTGCACCTTGATCTGGGGCGAGACCGAGCTGATGCCCGGCGTCCGCTCGAGCAGCTGGGTGGACGAGCGCGGGGTGACCCTGCGCAGCAACCAGAAGATCGCCGGCGGCCTGGAGATCGTCGTCATCGACGCCACCCGCGAGCAGGCCTTGGCGGCGATGGATCACGGCGAGCCGCTGCACGACCTGTTCGAGGAGACCGTGGTGCGCATCGACCGGCGCATCGCCCGGCCGCGACAGGTGGAGGAGGGGCTCTACCGCCTCAAGCTGCGCGACCCCGCCCTCGGCCTCCCGGAGCTCGCCAGCGGCAGTCGCCAGCAGGTCCTCGAGCAGAGCGAGGAGGGGCTGCTCCTGCGGGTGCGGCGAGTGCATCCGCCGGCCCCGCTGACGCTGCCGCTCGACCTCGAGGCCTTGCCCGAGGGCGCGCGCGCCGCCCTCGAGCCGGAGGAGATGGTGCAGTGCGACGACCCCGACATCGTCGCCGCCGCGCGCGAGGCGATCGCCGGCGAGACCGACGCCTGGGCCGCCGCCCGCCTGCTCGAGACCTGGGTCTACGAGCACATCGACGAGAAGAACATGGACGTGGCGATGGCCTCCGCCTCCGAGGTCTACGCCGAGCGCACCGGCGACTGCTCGGAGCACGCCGTGCTGCTGGCGGCGATGTGTCGCGCGGTCGGCATCCCGGCGCGGGTCTCGATCGGCTTCGAGTACTTCTCGGGCATCTTCGGCGGCCACGCCTGGACCGAGGTCTGGGTCGGGGACTGGTGCGCGCTCGACGCCACGCTCGGTTACGGCTGGGCCGACGCCACCCACATCTCCTTCTACGACGGCGCCTTCGGCGAGGACGAGGGCGACGGCTTCCTCGGGTTGGCGCGGGTCTTCGGCAACCTCGACATCGAGGTGCTGGAGCTGCGCTACGGCGACCGGGTGGTCGACTTGAGGGAGGGCGAGGCGGCGCCGGCGGTGATCGATGGCCGCTACACCGACCCGCTGCTGGGCTTCTCCTTCGCGGTGCCGGAGGGATGGGATGCCGAGCTCAGCGAGGGCGGCCAGCTGGGCCAGGAGGCGGCCGAGTTCGAGGCTCCGGACGGCCCCGACCAGGTCGAGCTGCACCTGCAGTCGGTGCCCAACTCCTTCACCCTCGAGGAGCTGGCGGAGCAGATCCTGGACGAGGACGACCCCGAGCCGAAGGCGGGCGAGGTCGCCGGCTGTCCCTCGATCCGGATCGAGGAAGCGCGCGGCGAGGGGCGCGGCAAGACCCTGGTCTTCTTCCTCAGCGGCGACACCCTGATCGGCTTCGAGCTGCGCTGGTCGAGCCTGGAGTCGCGCGCGGCGCTGGAGCGGATGCTGAAGTCGGTGGAGCTGACCGCTGAGCAGGGCTGACCCCAGCGGGCCAACGGGCCTAGCATGGGGAGGATCCCTCCCTTCTCATGCGTCCTGCTACCGTCCTCTCCCTATTCGTGCTGCTCGTTCCATCCCTCTGGGGCCAGGGCTCCCTCTCGCCGATCGTTCCGGCCGAGATCGAGGGGGAGATCGTGTTCGAGGACGTTCAACTGATCAGCATGGATGAGGAGTACTGCGGCGGAGCCACCTTCCTCGCCAAGGCGGTCGAGTGGGGTGGGGCGGATTATTGGACCCACTATGGGATCCGGTACCGGCACCTGCTCCACGGTCAGGTCATCGAGTATTTGCTGGATCGCTACTACCTCACGCGGGAGAACGGGTTCCCCGTTCAGGTCTCCGTCGTGGATCGACTGCCCTGGACCGATATGCCGGAGGTTCAGAATTTCTCATGGGAGGGAGTCGGCTTTCGGGCCGAAACTTCGATGCGGCGTCCGGGGTGGCGCGATTGGATCCCCCATGAGGGACCGCTGCTGAACGGGGTCGCCTATGAGCGGTGGCTGAACGGCCTCGGGGAGGCGAGGGCGGGCACCGAGCAGAGCGTCCAGTGGCTGGCGGTCGTGGGTGAGCCGGAAGTGGTGGAGCAGACGGCGACAGTCTGGTCGGAGGAGGACATCAAGATCCACCTCGGCAGCTACCGCGCGAGACGTGTGGTGCTTCGAATCGGGGACGACCTGAAGGAGACGGCCTGGCTCGATCCGGACGGCAACGGGCCTTACCGGTCCGATATCGGTTCCTCGCGGTGGGAGTGGTCCTATCGCGAGGACAACGCCAAGCACCTCGCCCGGAGCGAACTCCGGGATTCCACGGAGCATTTTGGATACGGGGTCGGCCGGAAGGCGATTCACGAGGAGGACCTCGATGCCATCCAGCTGAGGGTCCACTACCGGGGAGACCCCGTCGACCTGGAGAAACTCGGAGAATCCGAGGACGTTCAGGTGGTCGAGCGGCTGGAGGATGGGGCGGTTCTCGAGATCCGTCGCCGCCGGCTGAACGCCGATCCCGAGCGAGGCCGAGCCAAGGGAGTGCCGCGGGAGGTGGCGGATGCCCTGAGGCCGGATTGGGACATCCAGTCCATCGCGCCCGCCATTCGCCGCCAGGCGCGGGACATCGTCGAGGATCGCACGGACCCCGTGGCGATGGTCGCGGTGTTGGCTCGATGGGTCCGCGAGCACATCCAGGACTCGGACGAGACCGGCTGGCACACCGCATTGGCGACCCTGAAGTCGGGGCGCGGCGACGCCACCGAGCGCGCCCTGTTGCTCGCGGCTCTGTGCCGCGCGAGCGGGATCCCTGCCCGTTATGTCGCGGGCTACCGCTTCAGCGACTCCGCGCTGTGGGGATCGGCCTGGGCCGAGGTCTGGGTCGATGGCGCCTGGCACCCTGCCCATCCCGACGCGGCGGGGATGCCTCGGCCCTTGCTCCTCCCGACCTGGAGGGCGAACCACACGCCCGGCGCCGCCCGCGACCTGGTGCTCTTCCCGAGGTCGTTCCGCGCCGACCTGATCGGGGCGGGCATCGGTTCCCGGTGGCTGGACTTCGATGCACCGGAGAACCAGCCGCGAGTCGTGGGGCGGAACTTCCTGGCCCCCGCCCAGGGAGTGGAGATCCGGCTGCCCGAGGGATGGGGCGCTGCGGAGGCGGAGGTCGGAGATACCACTCATCTCGGCCGGATCGAGCCGCCATGGGATGGGGAGGGGATCCATGTCACCACCCAGCCCATGCATTGGAGCAGCGCCTTCGGCCGCTCCCGCGGCGCGCGCTCGGAGCGCTTCGAGCATCCGGGAGTGAGATCGGCCTGGCTCGAGCGGCCGCCGCTCGAGGGGGGGCGCGATCCAGACGCCGGCGGCTGGATCGTGATCTACCGCACCGGCGAAGCTCTGATCCTGGCTCTGCCTCCCGGAGAATCGCGGCCGCTGGAGGACTACCGGCCGCTGTTGGACGGTCTGGTCTTCCGGGGCTGCGTGTTATGTAACGACAATTAGGGGGCGCACCACTCTCCGGTGACCGGTCACGGGCTACCCTGGCTCCATGGCCAGCCGGACGCACTCCCTTGCCCAGTACCTGCTGAACCAATGGCGCACCAGCCAGGACATCGCGCTCGAGCTCTACGGCGAGCCGGTGGACGACAAGAAGCTGCGCGCCGCCCGCCAGGCGCTCTCCCGCTTGCGCGAGGCGATCGATGGCGCCCGTTGGCCGGTCGACGTGCCGGCCGGCAAGACCCTGGTGCTCGACGAGCGTTGGCAGCGCAAGGCCGACGGCCGCGGCTCCGAGAAGTACTTCCGCCTCCGCCTGCAGGAAGCGCGGCCGGAGCCGGTCGCGGGCGGCGGCGCCTCCTACCTGCAGCTGTGGTTCCCGCCCTCGGCCTGGTCGGGCTGGATCGTTCCGGGCTTCCAGATCCTGGAGCGCGACCGCTCGATCAACCACAAGCACCTCTACACCGATTCGCGCGGGCCGGACAACTGGCTCACGGTGGCCAGCAACCCGACCTACCGGGAGGCCGAGCGCGCCGCCGGCGAAGCCATGTACGACGAGGTGCACGGCGCCGCCGAATCCTGGGCCACCTCCTCCTTGGTGTACATCGGGCTGGGCACCGGCTCCGGCCTGGCCGACGTCCAGGTGCTGCGCGAGCTGCTCGAAGGCGACCGCAGCCGCAGCGTGATGGCGGTGCCGCTGGACTTCTCGCCGGTGCTGCTGTCGGAGACCGTGGCCAACGTCTACCAGGAGTTCGCCGCCGAGATCGAGGCGGGCCGGCTCACCCTGCTGCCGATCCTGGGCGACCTGGAGCAGCCGGAGGAATGGGCCCAGCTGCTGCCGCCGCTGCAGGGCGAGGTCTCGCTGGTGGTCGGCATGTTCGGCAACACCATCGGTCACCTGCAGAACCGCGAGCGCAGCACGGTGCAGCGCATCTTCCGGGAGCTCGACGCCTGGGCCAAGCGGCACAACGCGCAGCGCTGGACCTCGTCCAACGCGCGCATGCTGCTGGGCATCTCGCTGCAGCGCAAGGACGGCTGGCCGCACGGGCGCACGGTCGAGAGCTGCCGGCGCTGGCTGAACCTGGTGGGGGATCCCCTGCGGACCCTGCTCGAGACCGTGGAGGGGGAGTACGAGCTGAACTGCTTCGAGCCGAGCGAGCACGAGGTGGTGGAGGGCCACCGGCCGATCGCCGAGCTGCGGGCGCGCCCCGGACGCAACCGCGAGGCCGGACTGCTGGGGCACTTCTATCACGAGGAGCTGCCCTACAAGCCCAGCGACGGCATCACCGGGGTGGTGCAGCGCTACTCCTTCGCCTTCGACCGCGACCTGCAACTGGAGGGGGACCAGGTCTTCCACCGCCACCACCTGCCCGAGTCGCGCTGGCAGACCCTGGGCGAGCTGACCGCCAGTTTCACCGCCGGCGAGGACCAGGTCGTGCTCTGCGAGGTGACCCAGTTCAACCTGAAGTCCTTCCGCCCGGCCCTGCGCCGCCTCGGCATGGTCCACGCCGAGGGCCAGGTCCACGAGGCCAAGATCGGCAACACCCGCCCCTACGCCATCCTGGCCTTCGCCCCGAAATAGGGGTCAGACATCGATTGTTTTCGGGGGTGCGGCTCCCTTCCCGCGGCCGGCCGGCTTCGCCGGGCCGAAGAAAAGGAGCCGCACCCCCGAAAACAGTCGATGTCTGACCCCGATTTCGTAGAATCTCCCGCCATGCTGCGAAGGAAGACCGGGGTCATCTTCGGCGTGGCCAACCGCCACAGCCTCGCCTGGCACATCGCCGAGGCCGCCAAGCGCGAGGGCGCCAATCTGCTCTTCGGCGTCGCCAGCGAGCGCTTCCGCGAGAAGGTCGCGCCCCTCGCCTCCGCCCTCGACGGCGGCGAGCCGATCGTCTGCGACGTCTCCAGCGACCGCTCGATCGCCTCCTCCTTCAAGGTGCTGAAGGACCGGACCGACAAGATCGACTTCATGGTCCACGCGATCGCCTTCGCCCAGCGCAACGACCTCGAGGGGCGCTTCGTCGACACCGAGCGGGTCGGCTACCACGTCGCCCAGGACATCTCGGCCTACTCGCTGGTCGCGATGGCCCGTGAAGCCGAGCCGCTGATGAGCCCGGGCTCCTCGATCCTGACCCTGACCTACATCGGTTCGCAGCGCGCGGTGCCGAACTACAACGTCATGGGAGTGGCCAAGGCCTCGCTGGAGGCCAGCGTGCGCTACCTGGCGTCCGAGCTCGGCCCCAACGGCGTCCGGGTCAACGCCCTCAGCGCCGGCCCGATCAAGACCCTCTCCGCCAGCGGGGTGAAGGGGCTGCGGGAGAAGCTGCACCGCCAGGAGGAGATGACGCCGCTGCGCCGCAGCATCACCGGCGAGGACGTCGGCAAGGCTGGGGTCTTCCTGCTCAGCGACTACGCCTCGGGCGTCACCGGCGAGATCCTCTACGTGGACAACGGCTACCACGCCGTCGCCACCTGGGGCTAGGCCGTGGACGGGCCGCGCGTGCTGTGCGTGGCCGGCGACGACCCGGGCGCCGGCGCCGGGCTGCAGCGCGACCGCGAGATGGTCGAGCGGCTGGGCGGCCGCTTCGTCGGGGTGGTGGCGGTGCACACGGTGCAGGATCGGCGGGGTCTGCAGGCCGTTTCCCCGGCCTCGCCGGAGCGGGTGGCGGCGGAGCTGGCCGCGGCCCTGGCGGGCGGGGTCGACGCGATCAAGACCGGCGCGCTGGGGACCGCCGCGGTGGTGCACGCCCTGGCCGACGCGCTGGAGGGCGGCGGCGCC
>CAZXTO010000049.1:3598-14263 GCA_964643675.1 uncultured Planctomycetales bacterium | reverse complement strand
GGCCGCGCCCCCTCCGGCCGCGCCCGCTCCGGCCGCGCCGGCGTCGTACCAGCCGGCGCGCGCCCGCCGCATCACCATGCCGTGGAACACCACCCCGCCAATCACGTGCAGCGCATGCAGCCCAGTCAGCAGGTAGAAGTTGAAGGCGTAGAGCGACTTGGCGCCCGGCGGCAGGTGGGCGGCGATCAGCTCCTGCCAGTTCCAGGCCTGCACCAGCAGGAACAGGACGGCCAGCACCAGGCCGATGCGCAGCGCGCTGCGGCCGTGGCGCTCAGCGCCAGCGAGGAACAGGCGCCTGGCCCGCTCCGCGGCCGCGCTCAGCAGGCCCAGCACCACGGTGCCTGCCCACACCCCGGCCGGGACGGTGAAGCCATCGGCGCCGGTCCAGTTCTCGACGTCGCCGCGCACCACCCAGAAGCTGGCCAGCGCGCTGGCGAAGAGCACCGCCAGCGAGATCACCAGCAGCTTCATGCCGAGCGCGCCGGCGCCCGGGACGGGCTCGACCCTGCTCGGCTGCGGCTGGCTCATGCCCCTCCGGGCGCCCTAGTTGCCGCCCTCGGGTTCGGTGACCTCGAGGGGCACTTCGAACTGGTACTTCTCGATGTCGACCTGGTACTCGCCGGCGTCGGTGACCGTGAAGGCCAGGAACATGCCGACGAACAGGACCGAGATCAGGAACACCAGGCCGTTGAAGGGCCGGTCCCACCGCAGGTGCATGAAGATCATCGCCACCAGGCTGGCCTTGACCGTGGCGATCACCATGGCGATGGCCAGGTCGAAGCCGAACAGCTCCATCTTGCCGGTGACCACGGTGATCGCGGTCAGCACCAGCAGGGCGACGAAGGTGCCCACCAGCAGCTTGGCCGGCAGGACGTGGCCGAGCCCGTGGTCGTCGTCGTGGGCGTGGTCGTGCGTCGCGGTCATGGCTAGCTGATCAGGTAGAGGAGCGGGAACAGGAAGATCCAGATGAGGTCGACCAGGTGCCAGTACAGGGCGCCCAGGTCCACCGCCGTGAAGTTGCTTGGGCTGAAGTGCCCGCGCGAGGTGCGCCACAGCAACCACAGCATCAGCACGATGCCGACCAGCACGTGGATGCCGTGCAGGCCGGTCAGGCAGAAGTAGATGCCGAAGAAGATGCCGACCTGCCGCTTGAACTCCGGCTGCAGCCTCTCGATCTGGTACTCCTCCCAGACGGAGGGGTGGTCCTCGGTGCCGACCTTGACCTCGTCCATCACGTCGGCCGGGTCGGCCTTGAAGATGGAGTGGTTGGCCCCGCCCCACAGCAGACCCTCGTGGTACTTGTGGCTGTACTCCTTGTACTTGATGCCCATGAAGCCGCAGGCGCAGATCACGGTCACCACCAGGTTGATCATGATGCCCTTGGTGTTCCCGAGCTGGGCGCAGCGCACCGCCCAGGCCGCCGTCAGCGAGCTGAGCAGCAGCACCACCGTGTTGACGGCGCCGAGGTTGGTGTCGAGGAACTGCGAGGCGTACTGGAAGGCGTCGGCGTGGTTCGAGCGGTAGACCGCGTAGGCCACGAACAGCACGCTGAAGAACATGACCTCCGTGAGGAGGAAGGTCCACATCCCGAACTTCGCGGTGTCGAACTGCTGCTCGACCGTCTCGAAGTGGTGGGCGAGGTGCGGCGGGTGCTCTTTGCCCTCGCCGTGGGCGTCGGCTTGGTGGCTCATCAGTGGGCCTCCTCGGCGTTCGGGTCGACCAGCGGGATGTGCGGGTCCTGCGGGTGCGGGTTGACCGGGACGTAGCCGTCCACGGACTCGTCGTACTGGACGATCTCCATGTCGTAGGGATCACCCACGGCCGGCGCGAAGTCGAAGTTGTGCGGCGGCGCGGGAGAGGGGCACATCCACTCGAGGGTGGCGCCGCCCCAAGGGTTGGCCGGGGCCTTGCGGCCGTTCATCAGCGACTGCAGCAGCACCACCAGGGACCAGACCAGGCCGACGCCGAGCACCACCGCGCCGATGGTCGACAGCTGGTTGTAGGGCTCGTACATCGGGTGGTAGTCCCAGTAGCGCCGCGGCATGCCCTGGGTTCCGGCCAGGAACTGCGGGATGAAGGTCAGGTTGAAGCCGATGAAGGAGATCGCGCAGGAGATCAGCGCCGGCTTCTCCTGGTACATCACCCCGAACATCTTCGGCCACCAGTAGTGCACGCCGGCCAGGAAGCTGAACAGCGCGCTGCCCACCATCACGAAGTGGAAGTGGGCGACCACGAAGTAGGTGTCGTGGAGGTGGATGTCGGTCGACAGCGTGGCCAGGAACAGGCCCGTCAGGCCGCCGATTCCGAACAGCCAGATCACCGACAGCGAGTAGACCATCGGCGCCGCCAGCTGGATCGACCCCTTGTACATGGTCGACACCCAGTTGAAGACCTTGATCGCCGACGGGATCGCCACCGAGAAGGTCAGGGCCGAGAAGATCGCCGAGGCCAGCTGCGACTGGCCGCTGACGAACATGTGGTGACCCCAGACGATGAAGCTGAAGATCGCGATCGCGATCGAGCTGTAGGCGATGAAGCGGTAGCCGAAGATGTGCTTGCGGCTGAAGGTGGCGAAGCACTCGGACAGCACGCCCATCGCCGGCAGGATCATCACGTACACCGCCGGGTGGCTGTAGAACCAGAACAGGTGCTGGAACAGCACCGGGTCGCCGCCCAGCTCGGGGTTGAAGATGCCGACCCCCATCATGCGCTCGACGCCGATCAGCATCAGCGCCAGGCCCAGCACCGGGGTGGCCAGGATCTGGATCACCGAGGTGGCGTACAGCGCCCACAGCAGCAGCGGCATGCGGAACCAGGTCATGCCCTCGGGCCGCATCTTGTGGATCGTGACGATGAAGTTCAGCCCGGTGAAGATCGAGCTGAAGCCGAGCACGAAGGCGCCGAAGACCGCCCACACCACGCTGGTCTCGGTGGTGGTGCTGTAGGGGGCGTAGAAGGTCCAGCCGGTGTCTAGGCCGCCGGTCAGGATCGAGATCACCAGCAGCGCCGCCCCGATCAGGTACAGGTGGTAGCTGAGGCGATTGATCTTCGGGAAGGCGACGTCCTTGGCCCCCAGCATCATCGGCAGCACGAAGTTGCCGAGCGCCGCCGGGATGCTCGGGATGATCACGAGGAAGATCATGATCGCCCCGTGCAGGGTGAAGAACTGGTTGTACAGGTCCTGGCTGATCAGGCCCTTGGCGGTGTCGCCCAGGTTGGGCGCCCACAGCTCGGCCCGGATCAGCATCGCCAGGATGCCGCCCAGGATCATCGAGATGACGATCGACCACATGTACATCACGCCGATGCGCTTGTGGTCGAGGGTGCCGAGCCAGGACTTGATGCCCTTCTCGTGGTTCAGGTAGTTGACCGAAGGGTCGTGCGCGTTGCTCATGACTCTTCCTCCTTACTCCTGCTCTTCGGGCTGCTGTTCGGCCTGCTCTTGAGCGCCGACCGCGCTCTGGCTCTTGATGTACTCGATCAGGCCGATCAACTCCTGCTCCTCGATCTTCAGCGGCCCGGCCGAGAAGTCGGGCATCGAGGGGCTGTAGCCCTTCGAGACCATCGCGGTCGGGTCCATGATCGATTCGCGGAGGTAGGCCTCGTCGGCGACGACCACCTGGCCGTCCTCCTGCTCGCGCTCGGAGCCGTACAGGTCCTGGAAGGACGGCCCCACCAGCTTGCTGCCGTCGAGGGTGTGGCAGGAGCTGCAGGTCTTGCGGGTGTAGAGGATCTCGCCCAGCTCGACCGGCGACAGGTCGCCGAGGCTGGTCTGCTCCTTGACCCACTCGTCGAAGCTCGCCTGGCTGCTGTGGACCTGCACGTCGGCGTCCATCAGCGAGTGGCTGGTGCCGCAGTACTCGGCGCAGAACAGGTTGTAGGTGCCGGGGCGGGTGGCGTTGAACCAGGCCTCGGTGTAGCGGCCCGGCACGGCGTCCATCTTGATCCGGAAGGCCGGGATGTAGACCGAGTGCAGCACGTCGGTCGACCCGATCACCAGCTTGACGTTCTCGTTCGGCGGCGCGTGCAGCTCGTCGCTGACGAAGCCCTCCGGATAGGAGAAGGTCCAGGACCACTTCGATCCGTTGACGTAGATCGTGTACGACTGCGCCGGCGGGGTGCGGCGGTCGACGTATCCCGTCATGCCGGCCCAGAACAGGTAGCAGACGATGAGGGTCGGGATGATGGTCCAGACCAGCTCGATCGGGGTGCTATGGCTGGGCGACTTCTCGACCGCCTCGCCCTGCTGGCGCCGGCGGTAGCGGATCGCGAAGACCAGCGCGCCGAGCACGATGAGGGCGAAGAAGAAGGCGGAGATCCAGAAGATCAGGAAGAACACCCAGTCGTGTTCCGCGGCCGCCTCGGTCGCTTGCGGGGGGAAGAAGATGCCGCCGTCCTGCTGCGGGAGCGGCAGGGCTGCGGTCAGGAGTGCGAACGGACTCATGCTGCTGTGTTCTCCCGGTTGCGGCTGTCCTGCCGGAAGAGCTTCAGGAGGAAGCCGCCAAGTCCGACCACCAGCACCGCACCCAGGACCTTGGTCAGGTTGCGGGCGGCCAGGGCGTAGCTGCCCTCGGCCGGGTCGTACTGGAAGCAGTAGAGGAGGATCTTGTCGGTGGTGGAGCGCAGCTCGCCGGCGGCGGTCTCCGCCAGCGAGAGCTCGATGGTGCGCGGCTCGTAACGGACGCCGTACAGGTAGCGGGCGACCTGGCCGCGCGGGGTCAGCAGGAAGACCGCCGCGACGTGGGCGTACTCCCCGGTGGCGGGAACGAACTCGTAGCGGAAGCCGACCCTGTCGGCCAGCTCATGCACCGCCTGCTCCGTGCCGGTCAGGAAGGCCCAGTCGGCCCCTTCCCGGCCATAGGCCTCGAGGTAGCCGGCGCGGGTGGCGGCGGCGGTCTCTGGGCTCTCCTCGGGATCGATGCTGACCGTGACCAGGCGGAAGTCGCGGGCGGGGTCGCGCTCGACTTCCCGCAGCGCCTCGACCAGGCCGTCGAGCTGGGCGCTGCACAGCTGCGGACAGCTGCTGTAGTTGAGGGTCAGCAGGACCGGGCGGCCGTCGCCGGGGAACAGGTCGCCGAGGCGGCGCGCCTGCCCGTCGTGGTCGACGAAGCCCAATTCGAGCGGGAGCTGGGCCCCCAGGAATTCTTCGATGCCGATCTCCGCGTCCTCGGGCAGCGGGTCCTGCGCCTGCAGCGCCGGGACCGCGGCCGTCGCCGCCAGCCACACCAGGCCCGCGAGGGCGAGGGTGCGGACGAGGCGGAGGGATGCGGGCATCATCTCGTTTCGGCTCAGCCCAGGTCGTCGACGACCTGCTTCATCGCCTGCTCGATGCCGGCCAGGTCCTGGTTCTGGGTCTCCAGGATCTCGTGCAGCTCGCTCAGGTCGCGCGCCTGGTCCTTCTCGGCACCCTGCTTGTCGACCGTGACGTTGTAGGCGGCGGCGGCCAGGTAGGCCACGACCAGGGTGATGATCGAGCCGGCGATGGCCACCGTGAGGAGGCCGAAGGCGTTGGGGCGGTCAGGTTGGACGGCCATGGCGGATCACACGTTCTTGAAGTTGAGGCAGTCGCCGAGCAGCGGGTCGTTGACCGGCACCAGCGGCCGGTCGCCGGCGATGCGGCACAGGCCGGCGGCGTAGAGCCCGACCAGGCCGACGCTGGTGGCGACGTCCATCACGCCGAGGTGCAGGGCCTCGTGGTCGAGGGCCGGCATCACCAGCCAGTAGAGGTCGACCCAGTGCACCA
Organism: uncultured Planctomycetales bacterium; assembly: GCA_964643675.1. Classification (GTDB taxonomy): domain Bacteria; phylum Planctomycetota; class UBA1135; order UBA1135; family UBA1135; genus J029. The sequence continues at coordinate 8,520 of CAZXTO010000049.1, read as the reverse complement.
CCAGCATGTAGGCGGCCCAGAAGCCGAGCACCGTCAGGCGACGCTTGACGTGGCGGCTCAGCAGGCCGGCGAAGGGGATGATGAAGTGGCCGATCACCAGGAACCAGGACACCGGCATCCAGGCCTCGGTCTGGCGGTGCTGGAACCACAGGGTCTCCTCGGGGATGTTGCCGTACCAGATCAGCATGTACTGACTGAAGGCGATGTAGCCCCAGAAGAAGACGAAGGCGAACAGGAACTTGCCGAGGTCGTGGTAGTGCTCGACCGTGATCGCGTTCTGCATCCGGCCGGTGCGCTGCATGAACAGCGAGGTCAGGATCAGCCACGAGAAGATGGCGATCACGCAGCCGGAGAAGAAGTAGACCCCGAAGATGGTGCTGAACCAGGCCGGGTCGATCGACATCAGCAGGTCGAAGGCGGCGAAGGTCAGCGTGAGGGCGAACACGATCACCCCGACCGGGCTCCACTTCTTGGCCTTGAGGGTCGGCTCGAAGCTGTCGGTCTTGTCCTGCTGGAAGGACTTGCGGACGAAGTAGGTGCCCATGAAGGCCCAGATGGCGTAGTAGCCCAGCATCCGGACCGCGAAGAACTTCGGGTTCAACCAGGCCACCTTCTTGGCCACCAGCTCGGCGTGATCGCCGTGCGGGTGGATCCAAGGCCACAGCAGGCCGCCGTGCTCCTCGACCCCGGCGTGGGTGAACAGCGGGTACAGCAGCGGCAGGCCGAGCACCCCCACCCACGGCAGGCTGACCACGGTGAACTCCGCCAGCCGGCGCACCGTCACGCTCCAGTGGGCGTTGGTCAGGTGCTGGATGATGACGAAGAACAGGCCGCCGAGGGCCACGCTCAGGATGAAGGCGTAGCCGACCAGGTAGGCGTGGAAGAAGTGGCGCAGGTCGTCGCCCTCGGTCAGGCCGAGGCCGAGGCCGGCGGCCATCCCGACGATGCCGATCAGCAGGAACAGGGTGCTGTTGCGGCGGCTGAGGGCGCCGTCGTGGAGCTTGTCGTTGGCGAGAAGCTTGGATGCAAGGGTCGACATCTTCTCGTCCTCCTACTGGGCGGCTTGGGCGCTCTGCAGCGCCTTCAGGTACAGGGCGATCGCCCAGCGGTCGCGGGTCGGGACCTGCTGCGCGTAGCCGGGCATGTTGTTCTTGCCCTGGGTGATGGTCTCGAAGACCTGGCCCGGGGTCTGCTCGACCACCGCCTGGGCGGTCAGGTCGGTCGGCTGGACCCAGTTGGCCTTGCCGGCCGCCTGCAGCTCGAAGCCGCGCCGGGAGACGACGCTGTCGCCCTTGCCGTTGAAGCCGTGGCAGGTGGCGCAGAAGATGTCGTAGCGCTCGCGGCCGCGCTCGATCAGGTCCTGGTCGACGGCGACCGGGAAGCCGGTCACGTAGCTGCCGTCGGCGTTCTTGCCGGTGACCTGGGGCGAGCTGATGTCGAACTCCCCGCGCGCCACGGTGCCCTCCGGGTCGAGCCGCATGGCGCGGCCGTCGTCGAACAGCGGGCTGACCTGCTGGGCCTTGTACTTCTCCTGGTAATCCATGTTCCCCACCAGGTGGATGCGCGGGGTGGTGGACGTGGAGTTGCGGGCGTAGAGGATCATCGCCGGCGGCAGGAAGGCCAGGCTGGTCATGATCCAGGCCATGCCCTTCATCAGCGGCGGCAGCTTGTCCGACTCGTTCGGCTCCGGGACGCTCTCGATGGCGGTGGCGCCGAGGCCGCGGAGCCAGTCCGGGGTCTTGGGGCTGAAGTTCGGGTCGCGGCCCTCGATCACGATGTAGAAGCGATCGGAGGTGGCGCGCGAGAAGCGCTCGACCCGGAACAGCGGGTGGTACCACTTCGGCAGGTTGTTGAGGATCAACATGCCGCCGAAGGCGCCGAAGGAGGCCAGCAAGATGGTCAGCTCGTAGCTGACCGGCACCGTCGCCGGCAGACCGAACATCGGCTTGCCGGAGATGGCGTAGCTGTAGTCCGCGTCGTTCATGTACCACTGCATCAGGAAGCCGCTGGCGAGGCCGATCAGGCCCATCGCCAGGACGATCCAAGGCAGGATGGTCGGCCGCACGCCCATGGCGTCGTCGAGGCCGTGAACCGGGAACGGGGTGTGGGCGTCGAAGCGGCGGTAGCCGGCTTCCTTCACCTTCTCGGTCGCCGCGCACAGGGAGTCGACGTCCTCGAACTCGGCGAGCACGCCGTAGAGCTTGGGGTCAGCGCTCATCACTTGCCCTCCTCAGCGTGGTGGTGGCCATGGCCGGGGTGAGCCTCCGGGAGCACCGTCTTGACCTCCGCCATCGCCACCGTGGGCAGGAAGCGGCAGAACAGGAGGAAGAAGGTGAAGAAGAGCCCGAAGCTGCCCAGGAACACCAGGGCGTCGAACAGGGTCGGCGAGAAGTAGTGCCAGCTCGAGGGCAGGAAGTCCCGGCTCGAGGAGGTCACCGTGATCACGAAGCGCTCGAACCACATGCCGACGTTGACGAAGGCGGCGATGATGAACATCACCACCAGGTTGGTGCGCATCTTCTTGAACCAGAAGATCTGCGGCAGGAACACGTTGCAGGTCACCATCGTCCAATAGGCCCAGGCGTAGTTGCCCAGGGCCCGGTTGATGAAGGTGAAGCCCTCGTATTGGTTGCCGCTGTACCAGGCGATGAAGAACTCGGCGGCGTAGGCGTAACCGACCATCATGCCGGTCGCCATGATCACCTTGCACATGTTCTCGAGGTGGCGGATCGTCACCAGGTTCTTCAGGCCGAAGAACTGGCGCGCCGGCACCATCAGGGTGATCACCATCGCGAAGCCGGAGAAGATCGCGCCCGCCACGAAGTAGGGCGGGAAGATGGTCGTGTGCCAGCCGGGCAGCTGCGCCACCGCGAAGTCGAAGGACACCACCGAGTGCACCGAGAGCACCAGCGGGGTGGCCAGCGCGGCCAGCAGCAGGTAGGCGCGCTCGTAGCGGTGCCAGGCGCGGTTGGAGCCGGTCCAGCCCAGCGCGAACAGCCCGTACAGGAAGCGCGGCAGCTTCTTGGTCGACCGGTCCCGCAGGGTGGCGAGGTCCGGGATCATGCCCATGAACCAGAACAGGGCCGACACGGTGGCGTAGGTCGAGACCGCGAACACGTCCCACAGCAGCGGGCTGCGGAAGTTCGGCCACATGTCCATCTGGTTGGGGATCGGGAACAGCCAGTAGGCGAACCAGGGACGACCGACGTGGATGGCGGGGAACAGGCCCGCGCACATGACCGCGAAGATCGTCATCGCCTCGGCGAAGCGGTTGATCGAGGTCCGCCACTGCTGGCGGAACAGGAACAGCACCGCCGAGATCAGCGTGCCCGCGTGGCCGATGCCGACCCAGAACACGAAGTTCACGATCGGCCAGCCCCAGGCGACCGGCTGGTTGTTGCCCCAGATGCCGATGCCTTCCCAGAACAGGTAGCCCAGCATCGCCAGCAGCATGCCGAGGATGCTGACCGAGACGCCGAAGGCGATGTACCAACCCTTGGGCGGCTTGTACTCGGCGACCCGGGCGACCGTGGTCGTGATCGAGCTGAAGTCCTCGCCCCCCTGGACCAGGTCCGGCGGCTTGATCTGCGGCGGCAGGTCGTGGTCGACGTGGCTAGCCATGGTGGACCTCCTCGGCGGCGTGGGCGGCCGGGTCGGCGTGGGCAGCGGCGAGACGCGGGTGCGGGTTCCTGACCTTCGCCAGGTAGCGCGTGCGCGTCTTCAGGTTGAGCTCTCCGAGCATCTCGTAGGAGCGGCTGTTGGCCTGCAGCTTGGCGACCTGGCTGCTGGGGTCGTTGAGGTCGCCGAAGACGATGGCCTCGGTCGGGCAGACCTGTTGGCAGGCGCTGACGACCTCGTCCCCGCCGAGCTCGCGGTCGGCGACGCGGGCGTCGTGCTTGGCGGTGGCGATCCGCTGGACGCAGAAGCTGCACTTCTCCATCACCCCGCGGAAACGCACCGTCACCTCGGGGTTCATGCCCATCTTGCGGACTTCGTTCTCCTCCCCCTTCAGGTTCTCGTTGTAGTTCAGGTAGTTGAACTTCCGGACCTTGAACGGGCAGTTGTTTGAGCAGTAGCGGGTGCCCACACAGCGGTTGTAGATCATGTCGTTCAGACCTTCGGTGCTGTGAGTGGTGGCCGCCACCGGGCAGACCTGTTCGCACGGCGCCATCTCGCAGTGCTGGCAGGCCATCGGCTGGTTGACCACCTCGGGGTTGTCGACCTCGCCCTTGAAGTAGCGGTCGATCCGGATCCAGTGCATCTCGCGGCCGCGCAGGACCTGCTCCTTGCCGACCACCGAGATGTTGTTCTCGCTCTGGCAGGCGATGGTGCAGGCGTTGCAGCCGATGCACTGGTTGAGGTCGATCGACATCCCCCACTTGCGCCCCTCTTCGTAGGTGCGCTCCGGCCACAGCGACTCCTGCGGCGGGTGGTGCACGACGTGCTTGGCGAAGTCGGGGTGCTGCTTGTACTCGTCCAGGTCCGCCTCGCGCACCACGATGTCGAGGCGGGCGTCGCGCCCCTCCTGACCGATGGTGTCGATGTCGTGGTGGTCCTGGAGGGTGGCCAGCTCGTATTCCAGGCCGGTGCCGGTGATCTTGGCGCCGCCGGTCAGGTACGGGGCCTCGCTGCCCCGCAGCCGGTAGGTGTCGGTGCCGACGGGGGCCACCTGATCGGCGACCAGGCCGCCGACGTGGCCGGCCGCGGTGCGCCCGTAGCCGAGGGCGATGCCTAGCGAGCCCGGGGCCTGACCTGGCATCACGTAGACCGGCATGCGCAGGCTGCGGCCGTTGACCTCGATGTCGGCCAGGGTGCCGTGCGGCACGCCGAGCTCATCGGAGGTGCTCTTGGCGATCAGCGCGGCGTTGTCCCAGGTCAGGGTGGTGAGCGGGTCCGGCAGCTCCTGCAGCCAGCCGCTGTTG
>CAZXTO010000049.1:0-3498 GCA_964643675.1 uncultured Planctomycetales bacterium | reverse complement strand
CGGCAACTCGCCGGAGCGGACCTTCACCGCCGCCGGGCGGCTGTCGCGCTGGAGGCCGTCGTGCAGCATCTTGCGCCAGGCGGTGGCGTCGACCTCGTGGGTCCTGCGCACGATCTCGCGTCCCTCGAGCTCGACCGCCTCGACCGCGCGGGCCATCAGCTCGAGCTCCGAGCGGCCGCCCCACAGCGGGTCGATCAGCGGCTGGCGCAGCGAGACGGTGCCGTCCCAGGCCAGGCAATCGCCCCAGGCCTCGAGGAAGTGGGCCCGCGGCAGGTGCCAGGTCGAGGCCTCGGAGGTCTCGTTGCGATAGACCGCCAGGTGGACCCGCTCCTCGGCCTTGGCGTAGGCCTCGGCGAAGCCGAAGTCGACCGGGGCGTCGTAGACCGGGTTGCCGCCGAGCACCAGCACGGTGTCGACCTTGCCGGAGTTGAGCTGATCGGTGACTGCCTTCAGCTCGCCGAAGGGGTCGGCCTTGGCGGCCGGCAGCATCTCGACGGTGCGGCCGAGGTTGCCGAGCAGCTCGTTGAGGCGCTGCACCCGGGCGTGGACCCGGGCCGGCTGGGCCGGGCCGCAGGTGATCAGGCCCGCGCCGCGGTGGGCGGCGAGGTCCTCGGCCAGCGCCGACAGGAAGTCGTGGGTGCGGTCGCCGCCGAGGTTGCTGCCGTGGGCAGCGTCGGGCAGCTCGAGCCCGTGCTTCGCGGCCAGCTCGGCCTCGAGATCGAGCACGAAGGCTTCGATCTGCTCCGAGCGCAGCGGCAGGCGGTGGTCCGCGGTGCCGCCGGTGACCGAGTAGCGGCTCTCGACCGCGTAGATCCGGCTCATCTCCCCTTCCGGCTTGCGCTTGCTGGCGAAGCCGCGGGCGTGGCGCAGGGCGTTGGGGTGGGTGGTGAGCGGGTCGTCGTCGAGCGACAGCACGCACAGCGCGCGCTCGAAGTGGTACAGCGGCCGCAGCGGCTGGCCGAAGGCCATCTCGCAGCCGGCGGCCTCGTTCTCGCGGCCGACCGGCTCCCAGCTGGCCCAGGTGGCCTTGGGGAAGCGCTTGGCGAACTTGGCCCGCAGCCGCGCCATGCTCGGCGAGCTGCTGGCCTCGGCCACCACGGCGACGCTGGCGCCGCTGCCGGAGCGGTTGGTCAGGCGCTGCTCGAGCCAGCGATCGAACTCCTTCCAGCTGGAGTCCTGGGCGCCCCCCTCCTGCAACCGGACGACGCTCTTGCTGCGGTCCGGGTCATACATCTCGAGGGTGGCGGCCTGCGCGTAAACATCTGTGGCGCCGGCACTTGCGGGGTGATCGGGGTTGCCCTCGACCTTCGTCGGGCGACCATCGTAGCTGGTCACCACCAGGCCCATGCCCCAGCCGCCCAGCTCCATGGCCGTGGCGAAGCGGCGCGCCACGCCGGGCACGCGGCCCTCGGGGCGGTCGTTGAAGGGGACGATGGTCTCCTTCTGCCAGTAGCAGCTGGAGGCCCCGGCCAGCGCGACCGACGCCCCTACCAATTGCAGGAACCGACGCCGCGAGGACTCGGTCCAGCTCTCCTCGTCACCGGCCGGAAATTCGGCGGCGGCGAGCTCCTGGTACTCGGGGGTGGCGGCGAGCTGCTCGAGGCTGCGCCAGTAGGTCCGGTTGGCTTCGCTTCGGTTCAGCGGTGACATGTGGAGCAATCCTCCATCGGGTCGAGGCCGTTCTCGTCCCGGATCAGGCGTCGGGCCGGCAGCTGGTCCGGGGAAAGATCAGCGGGCGCCTCCCAGCCGAGGTCGGTGACCCGGTCCACCGGGCGCCGGATCGGATCCGGATCGCGGTGGCAGTCCAGGCACCAGCCCATGCTGAGGGACTCGACCTGCTTGACCACGTCCATGCGGTCGACGCGGCCGTGGCAGTCGACGCAGCTCACGCCGCTCAGGACGTGGGCGGCGTGGTCGAAGTAGACGTAATCCGGCAGGTCGTGGACGCGCACCCACGGCACCGGATTCCCGGTCTTCACGCTCTCCAGCAAGGGAGCCAGCTTGGGGCTCTCGGGCAGGACGCGCTCATGGCAGTTCATGCACACCGAGGTCGACGGGATCGCGGCGTGGGCGGCGTCTTCCACGGTGGTGTGGCAGTAGCGGCAATCCATACCGAGCTCACCCGCGTGCAGCGCGTGGCTGAACGGGATCGGTTGCTCGGGGGCGTAGCCGACGGCCAGCGTGTCCGGAGACGCGCCAAAGTAGAACAGCCCCGTCACGTAGGCCGGCGCAAGCAAAAGCGTGACGCCGAGCAACGGGCGGAGCTTGTCCGTCCATTTGGGGAACTGGAACAGGCTCATGGGGGGCGGTGGGAGGGTGGACCCGGGCCATTTCCAACTTTGAAGGGAAATCTGGCCTCGGGTGGCCGGACAATTTACCGGCGCGTTCGGAAGCGCGGGAAGGCTTCCCCAAAAAAGCCCTGCTTTTCGGCGGAATGACCGTTCCCGGGAGGAACTATATGTCCCTCCCCCGCCGAGCGGCCGGGGAGGGAGGGAATCCGCCTCCGCTTACTTGCGGAAGGAGCGGATCTTGTAGACCAGGCCGTCGAGGGCGTCGGCGTCGCCTGCCAACTGGGGGTGGGCCGGCATGGTGGCGTTGAGGCCGGTGGCCTCGCCGCCCTTGACGATGATGTCCTTGATCTGCTGATCGGTCACCGAGTCCTGCCACGCGGCGTCGGTGTAGTTCCGCGGCTTCGGATCCAGGGCCGCGGCGGCCGGGCCGTCGCCGATCCCGGTCTTGCCGTGGCAGGTCCAGCAGGTCTGGGAGAAGATCTCCTCTCCCCTCGCCTTGGCGGTGGCCGAGGGACCGGCATCTTCGCCGCCGCCGCCGCACGCCAGGATCAGGAGGGAGCAGGCTCCGGTGAGCAGGAAGGGCTTCCAGTGGAGTTGCATGGCGCCGGGAGTATGCCAGCCGCCGGTCAATCCTGGAATGGCTTCGGAAGCCCCGATCTCCCCCTTCTCCACGGGACCGGGAAAGCCTAGTCCAGGCCAGGGAGCCGCCATCACCGCCTTGCTATCCTTTCCGCCCCGCCGGAGGATCCACTCCCTCAACGAGGCAAGGAGCAGATTCCTCTCATCACCCCCCGCGGTTGCTTCCTGGACATCGGGATGAGCCTGAACGCGAAACTCAATTCCTCCATCGGGGCGAAGACGGTCATGGCCGTCAGCGGCATCCTGTTGATGCTGTTCGTCCTCGGCCACATGCTCGGGAATCTCCAGATCTTCCTGGGGCCCGAGGCGCTCAACGCCTACGCCGCCAAGCTGCAAGGACTCGGCCCCCTGCTGTGGGTGATTCGGCTCGGATTGCTGGCGATCCTGGGCTCGCACCTGCTCGCCGGCGTCAAGGTCTGGCGCGACACCGCCAGGGCGCGGCCGATCCCCTACACCCACCCCGGCAACGTCCAGACCACCTTCGCGGCCAAGACCATGCTGCTGACCGGCGCGGTGGTGCTGCTGTTCGTGGCCTACCACCTGCTGCACTTCACGGTGGTGACCGACG
>CAZXTO010000048.1:5606-14291 GCA_964643675.1 uncultured Planctomycetales bacterium | reverse complement strand
GACCGTGAGCTTCGGCGGTTTCTAGGGCCTGGGTCTAGCCCGGGAAGCCGCCGCGCAGCTCCTCCCAAGGGAGCGGGCTCGGCGGCGTTCCCGGCTCCGGCAGACCGGAGTGGAAGGCGGCTGGGGAGACGTCGTTGGGAGCGTCGGGATGGAGCAGCGCCGCCAGCTGTTGGATGTGGCGGCGGCCGGGGCCGAGTTCGAATTGGCCGCCGCCGTAGAGCGGCAGGCCCTCGGCCTCGCACCAGGCGATGGTTGCGACCAGCTCCTCGAGCCCGCCGAAGCGGGACGGCTTCAGGTTGACCCGACCCGGCCGCGGCAGGCGGCGGAGGTCGGCCAGGCGGTAGAGCGGGGCGTCCCAGGCGATCCGCGCGCGGTGGTCGGCCAGCGCCTCCCAAGCCGGACCTTCGGCGACCGGGTCCTCGAGCACGGCTCCCGGCAGCGCCTCGGCGACCAGGCGGTAGCCGTCGGGGTCGGCGGGCGGGCCGCGGAAGGCGCCGCGGTAATGGCCCTTGAAGTCGACCACCTCGACGCCACCGAGCTCGGCCAGGTCGCGGAGGGTGTCCTGGGTCCATTCCGGATCCCAGTCCAGCTTGAAGCCGATCTCCGGGAAGGCGCCGCGCAGCCTGCGCAGCGGCTCCGCGCTGCCGCCGGGGCCGAGGCCGAGCGAGACCACGTACCGCACCGGGGACGGCTGCCGGCCGAGCGCCGCGGGCAGGCCGAGGCCGGCCTGGCGCAGCGCCAGATCGAGCGCGGCGCTCTCGAGCGCCCAGCGTCGGTAGCGACGGCTGGCGGGCTGCGCCGGATCCTGCGGGAACAGCTCCAGCTCGGCGGCCAGGGCGCAGAACTCGGCCAGGCTGAGCGCGGCGCCGCGCAGAGGCCGCAGCCGTTCGTGGCCGGCGTCCTGGAACTCGAGCTGCTCCTCGGCGGCGTAGGTGACGTCCTCGCCGGCGCCCTCGAGCCCGCCGCCGCGCAGCCGGACCACGGTCGAGCGCCGCGTCCAACCGGACTTGGTGGCGAGTTCGAGACCGGTCAGCTCGACCTCCTCGATCTGGAGCTCGAGCGCGGCGAGGGCGGACCAGGGCATGGCCGATCCTAGGGCATGGCGGCGCGGGTTTCGCGCCGTCGCCGGGAGAAGGGCGGGCTACTGAATCGTGAAGCCGAAGCTGCTCTGCTCGACCGGGTTGCTGCCCTCGACCACGGCGGCGGTCAGGGTGTAGCTGCCGAAGTAGCCGGGCGGCAGGTTCGGCGGCACCGAGAAGGAGTAGGGCACGGTTCGGGTTTGGAAGGGCGTCAGCGCCTGGAAGCTCAGGTCGAGCAGGCGGTAGCTGCCCTGCGGCGGGAACACCACGATCGCCACGCGCGGGTTCTCGCTGCGGTTGGTGGTGCTCTCGAGCTCGAGATCGAAGCTGAGCGTGTCGCCCGGCGCCAGGGTGGTGGAGCCGACCGGAGTGGCGCTCAGGTCCACGCGCGGGCGGCGCAGGAACACCAGATTGCCGACCGACTGGTCCCAGTTGGTCACGCCGAGGTCGAGCTCCTCGGACCAGGAGTAGCGCACCTCGAGGTCGTTCAGCGGTGTGCGGTCGAGGGCCAGCCAGCCGTCCTCGGCGTCGGCGCTCCAGGCGCTCTGCGGCAGGGTGACGCCGTCGACGATCACCCGCTCGACCGCGCGGATCGGGGCCACCGGCAGCGAGTAGCAGCGGCCGCCGTTCGGGCTGAGGCTGAGGTCGGCGGTGCGCAACGCCAGGTTGTCGAGGTCGCCGAAGAAGAGGGCCTCGACCACGCTGGACTTGGCGGAGGTCCAGTTCTGGTTGGAGGGGATGCTGCCGCCGTCGTTCAGGTAGACCCGGGTGCCGCCCCACCAGATGCCGCCGATGACGTCGTGGAAGCCGTCGAGCTGCAGGTCGGCGAAGGCGATCGCCGAGACCATGCCGCCATAGTCGTTCCAGTACGGGGTGGTGGCGAGGTTGCCGTTGTTGCTGCGATAGACCTTGAACCGGCCCAGGCCGCCGCTGAGCTGGTTGTTGTCGGTGACGCCGAGGTCCTGGTCGCCGTCGCCGTCGAGGTCGCGCCAGGCGAGGGTGTTGCCGTTCTGGTTGTTGTTGTCGGTCGAGACCCAGCCGGCGGTGGCGGCGAGGCCGCCGGGGCCTTGGAAGTAGATCCGGTTGGGTCCCTTGGCGGTGCAGAAGGCCAGGTCGAGGTCGCCGTCACCGTCGGCGTCGCCCCAGGCGACGTCCATCGAGTGGTCGGAGGGGCTGGTCCAGCCCGGGTTGGTCTGCAGGTTGCCGCCGACGTTGTAGTAGACGCGGTTCTGGTCCGGCGCGCCGTAGTAGGCCTCGCCGACCGCCACCGCCAGATCGAGGTCGCCATCGCCGTCGGCGTCGCCGAGGTCGCAGCTGAAGGTGTAGAAGCGGTCGGCGCTCTCCCAGGAGGGAGTCGACTCGAGGGTGCCGCCGAGGTTGCGGTAGAGCTTCACCTTGCCCTTGGCGCCGAAGCCGCTGGCGCCGAGGAAGACCGACACCGCGACGTCGGGCCAGCCGTCCTGGTCGACGTCGCCGACCGAGAGGTGGCCGTGGTAGTCGACGTCGGCCGAGGACCAGGACGGGCTGGACGGGTAGTTGCCGGCGCCGTCGTTCAGGAACACGTCGAGGCGTTGGCGCAGGATGTCGTTGCCATTCGCCGCCACCAGATCGAGGAAGCCGTCCCCGTCGATGTCGGCGAAGGCTCCGCCGGTCGTGACCCCCGACTTGTAGGACTCCCAGTCGGCCTGAGTGGAGTAAGGAACCGGCCCTTGGGCCACGAGCAGGAGGAGAGCGAGCATGTATTCGGGGTCAGACGTCTATTTCCGAGCGGCGCTGGCGTCGCTTCGTGGGAGCCACCCCAGTGTCCCTGATCCCTGGGGGAGTGGGCGGAGCGAGCGCCGAGAATCCGGGCGAGGAGGCCGCGGAAGGGCGGAACCTCGCGCGGCGATCAGCCGTCGCGCGAGGGGCCTGGGGAGGCGGGCCGCACCCTTTGCCCCGCGGCCCCGCCGCAGGGTGTTCGGCGGCCCCTCCTCAAGGTGGCTGCGCCGCAATAGAATCGACGTCTGACCCCGAATTAGGGCAGGAAGTCGAGGCGGTGGGCGGCGGCGACGTGGCGGATGCCTTGGCCGTTGCCGTGGCTGAGGGCGCTGATCCAGAGGCTGGTGCCGGCGAGTTGGCTGGCGCTGGCGGCGGGGACGGTCAGGCCGGCGGTGGCGGCGGCGGCGGCGTCGAGGGTGCCGGCGGGGGCCTGGAAGGCGGGGTTGTACTGGCCGTCGCGGCACTTCCAGAACATCGGGTCCGGCGTCAGCGGCAGGTAGTGCCCCTTGAGCAGCACCGGCCCGGTGCCGGTCTGCGACATGACGAGGGCGTAGCGCGCGCCGGCGTCGGCGAGCGGGAACTGCAGCTCGATCTGTACGCTGCCGCCCGCGCCCAGGGATAGGCTGTTCGCCGACAACGTGACCACCGGGTCGTGGTGATAGGCCCAGACCGCGGCCGAACCGGAGTGGCTGCCGCCGGCGCCGTCGGCGAAGGGGGAGCCGAGCAAGAGCTCGGGCTTGCCGTCGCCGGTCAGGTCGCCCGCCGCCAGCGCGTCGCCCAGGGTGTCGCCGGCGCCGCCGCCGACGAAGTCCCACAGCAGTCGGCCGTCGGCGCCGCTGTAGAGCACCGCCCGCCCGGCGCTGGCGTGCACCGCGGCCACCTCGTCGTGGTAGGGCACCCCGACCAGCAGCTCGGCGACGCCGTCGCCGTCCTGGTCGCCCGCCGAGGCCACGCGCTGGCCGAAGCCGTTGGCGATGCCCTCGCGGAAGCTCAGCAGCGGCGCGCCGCCGCTGCCCGGCAGCAGCCAGGCCACGCCTGGCTCGAGGCCCGAGTTCGGCGCCCCGCACAGCAGCTCGGGCAGACCGTCGCCGTCCACGTCACCCGGCGCGCTCAGCGAGTGGCCGAAGCGCGCTTCCTCCGACGGCCCGTCGATCGAACGCAGCAAGCTCCCGTCCGCGCCCGAGTGCAGGCGGACCAGACCGGTGTTCGGCAGCCCGCGGTCGGCGAAGGGGGCGCCGAGCGCCAGATCCTCGAAGCCGTCGCCGTTGAGGTCGCCGGCCGCCGCCACCGCGAAGCCGAGCTTGTCGCCGTCGCCGTCGCCTTCGAAGCGCAGCAGCTCGACGCCGCTCGCGCCCGAGAGCAGCTGCACCAGGCCGGTGTTCTGCAGCCCGAAGGAATCGGCGCCGGTGGCGCTCGCCAGCAGCTCCCGAACGCCGTCGCCGTCGAGGTCGTCCACCGCACAAAGCGCGTCCCCGAAGCGGTCGAGCGGCGCCGCTCCGCTCACCGACCACAGCAGGGCGCCGCTCGCGCCCGACCAGGCGAGGACCTCGCCGGCGTGGCCGGCGGCGTTGGCGGCGCTCGCCACCACGTCGGCCACGCCGTCGCCGTCGAGGTCGCCGGGCGCGGCGATCGCCGATCCCAGCCAGTCGTGGTCGGCGCTGCCGTAGTGCAGCCGGATGCGGCTGCCGTCGGCGCCGGAGCAGAGCTCGACCGTGCCGGCGTTGGTCCGGCCGAAGGGGTCGGCGCGCGGCGCGCCCACGGCGTAATCCGCGAGACCGTCGCCGTCCAGGTCTCCGATCACCGCCAAGGCACGACCGACCTCGTCACCGGCGGCGACGCCGAAGTGCTCGTGCAGCAGCGTCTCGGTCGATTGGGCCGGCAGGGCCGCGGCGCTCAGGGCCGCGAGGGGGAGCAAGCGGGGGATTCGGGGGGCCATCGAGGGGGTCTCCACTCTACTCCCGTCCCTGGCACTGGACCGAGCGGCTGTGGAGGCAGGGCTCGAGGAAGAAGAGCGGCCGGCGCCCCGGGAGCCGCCGGCAGCGAGCTGGCGTGGATCCAGGATCCTCGCCCGAGGAGTCGATCAACCGATCACGGTCGCGACGCCGTTGAAGAAGGTGAGCGAACCCATGTCCATGCCGTGGAACCAGACCGGGGTGCCGGTGGTGCCGGGAGGCACGGGCACGGCGAGGGTGGCGTCGCCGTTGGCGTCGGCGGTCATGGTGGGCAGCTCGGTGTAAGGCGTGGAGAGCAGCAGGTCGCCGTAGGCGGTGCTGGTCGGGCCGCCGCCGTTCAGCGAGTAGCCGTGGCGGATCAGGCCGAACGGAGTGGCGTTGGAGGCTTCCAGGACGGCGACCGAACCGGCGACCAGGTTGCTGACCGCGTAGCTCGGACCGGAGACCTCGACGAGGATGAACAGGGTCGCCGCCTCGTGCTTGTCCTGCCAGGTGCCGTTGGCGGAGTCCATGCGCAGGTAGTCCTCGCCGTTGGGGTCGACGCCGGTGCTGTTGTTCGGCTCGCCAGAGGCCCAGTTGGTGTAGGACCAGGCTTCCCCGCTCTCCCAGACCCAGGTGCCTTCGACGACTTCATCGGTGCCGCCGAGGAAGATCGAGCGCTGGATGAACTCGGGCGCGGTGCTCGAGCCGGAGTCCCACTTGGAGAAGTTCTCCCAGATCCAGGTGTTCTCCGCGGCGTCGGTCGCCGTGACGACGTGCCCGCCGAGGTCGGCCGCGGCCGCCCGCGCCGAGTTGTAGCCCGCCACGCCGCCGTAGCCATTCTTGTAGGTGGCGATGTAGGTGTGGCCGTTGGCCGGGTTCACCATGCTGCGGATCTTGCCGAAGGCGCTCGAGTCGATGCGCAGCTCGTCGATGCCCCACACCTGGTCGTCGTCGCCGGTGTAGCGGAAGCCGAGCATCAGGTTGGAGGTGCCGGCGTAGCTCGACAGGTCGATGTGGTTGGCGTCGAGCAGACCGCCGGTGCGGGCCTCGGTCCAGATCACGCTCCAGGTGACGCCGCCGTCGGTGGAGGCCTCGACGGTGTTGACGCCGGTGCCGTAACCGGCGCTGTGGTGGGCCATGTAGTTGATCCGGCTCAGGTAGTCGAACCAGTGCATGTAGATCGGGCCGGTCGCGCCGCTCAGGTCGACGGCCGGCGAGATCAGCATGTTGTCGCACGCGCCGACGCTGCGGTCGTGGAAGGCCATGCCCGAGATGACGTAGTTGTAGGAACCCGGGACGCCGGCCGTCCAAGCGCCGGCCGCCCCGTTGTTCTGCTGGGTCCACCCAGCAGCGGGCCAGGAATCGAAGTCCTCGCTGAAGTAGGTGTTCTGGGCGAGGGCCGGAGTGCCGACCAGGGCGCTCGCGAGGAGGATCGGGAGGAGCTGTCTCATGGGTGTGGTTGGTTGCGGGAGGGGGTGTTCCTCGAGGTCGGGGATGGCGCCAAGAACCAGGTTAGGGGGTTGTGGCGCCCCGGCCTCACGATGTGATTGTATAATTGGAATTCCCCAGGGAACTTGAAATGTCCACCCCAATTCCTCCTTTTGGAGAATTCCGGAGGTCAGAATGGTCCTGGAATAGACGGGAAGAGCCATTGAGCGAATCCACCCAGGATTTTTTGGAGTTTCCCGGCCTCGCTCACCAAGAAAAAACCGCCGGAAAGAGCACGACTTGGAGTTTGAACCCAGCCCCGAGCAGTGGGAAGTTGGAAGGCCAACCTCACCGGGAATCCCCCACGATTCCGGTGGTCCTGCCTTGACCGATTCCCCTGCCTCCGCCGACCGGCTTCCCTTCGAGGAGGACTTCCGGAACACCCTGTTGGCCTACCGGAGCGCCCTGAGTGAGCTCTTCCTGATCGCCGGAGAGCCGCTCGCCAGGCCGCTCCAGGTCGCCACCCGGTTCCAGCTGCGGAAGAACCTGGTCTGGCGGATCTCGAACCTGGTCCAGGCGAAGGATCCCTACTCGGTCTTCCCCTACCTGCCCAGCGCGAAGGGGGTCCTGGAGCTGCTGACCCGATTCGAGGAGCTCTCCCTCCCGGCCGACAAGATCGAGCTGGTCCGGCGAGCCATGGTGGAGTTCGAGGCCATGGTGAGCTTCCACGCCGGCGACCGGCCGACCCTCGAGCTGATCCTCGATAGCGTGGTCTCGGGGAGATCCGAGGGCCAGCCCCTGATGGCCAGCCGGAAGGCGGCCTTCCGCGGCAACTGCGGCGTCTGGGGAATCCACGCTCAGACCCGCCTGACGGCCTACTTCCTGGCGCCGAGCCAGAGGGACCCGCGGCTCGGCGACCTCTGCCTCGTCAACGGGGTGCTCGGCCTGCGACGATTTCGGGCTGGATCGATCTGGCCCTTGGCGCGCCTCGGTGGACGAGGCGGGAAGGTCGCCGAGCACGGCCGCCCGCAGGAGGTTCCGATCGACCCGGATTACCGAGGCGAACCGGGGCTGAACCTGATCCCGGAATTCTGCAGCTCGCCGATTCCCCCGATCCGAACCGTGGAGAGCGAACTCGGCTACCTGTTCGAGCTGGCCGAGGGGCCGGTCGGGAACGGCGGCGTGGCCGACATTTTCCTCGGCTCCTGCCTGCCGGGCGTGGCGCCCATGATCGCCGCGCCCGGGAACGAGCACGGCGCCCTCGAGTGCAAGATCGATGCCCCGGTGCGGACCCTCCAGTCCGACATCTTCATCCACCGTGCTTTCGGGATCGCGGACGGTGTGGATTGGTTGCTCGCCGGGCGGCTGCGCGGTGAATTGCGGTTGGATCAGGACCTCACCAACGCCGACCTGATGCCCCTCGGCGGCACGCCACAGCGGTTGGGCTACGGCCTCTCGGTGGTGGGATCCCCGCACGTCCCCGCCTACTCCGACCTCTGCCGGAAGGTCTATGGGCGATTCGGCTGGGACCCCGAGGACTTCTGTTGCTACCGGCTCATCGAGGAGTTCCCTCCGCTCTCCTCCTCCGTCTGCGCGCGATTCGCCCTGCCGGATGCTCCGGCCGGCTAGGGACGGTCTTCGACGACCCGGATGGCCGCTGGGCGCTAGCCGAAGCGGAGGGCGTAGACCGGCGGCAGGTGGTGGCTGACCGCCGCCCACGAGTCGCCGCCGTCCTCGCTGATCCACAGCGAGCCGGTGGTCGAGCCCATGGCGAGGGTGGCGCCGCTGGCGTCGACCTCGAAGGCGTGGCGGAACACGAGGTCGTAGGCGTGCTCCTGCGGCAGGCCGGCGCGCAGGGTCTCGAAGCTGCGACCGCCGTCGCGGGTGCGGTTGACCACCAGCGCGCCGTCGACCGGCACCCGGCACTGGTCCTCGACCGCGGGCACGAACCAGGCCGTGTCCGGGTCCCGCGGGTGCGCCGCCACCGCGAAGCCGAAGGCCGACGGCGCCACGCCCTCGCACTCGGTCCAGCGACCGTCGGCGTCGTCCCATCGGAAGATGCCGTTGTGATGCTGGCACCACAGGCGCTCCGGAGCCGCCGCGCAGCGCGCGATCCGGTGCGGGTCCTGGATCACCGGGTCGAAGGCGCGCTCCTCGGGCATGTAGGCCGCGCGCATGCCGTCGGCGCGGCAGGCCCAGCTCGCGCCGTCGTCCTGGCTGGTCCAGACGCCGCCGCAGGACACGCCCACGCTGAGGCAGCGCGCGTCGCGCGGGTCGACGCAGATCGAGTGGATGCCGGGTTGGTCGTAGCCGCCGCCGAACCACTCCTGGCGCTCCTCGAGCTGCCACAGGGACTCGACCCGCGACCAGGAGGCGCCGGCGTCGTCGCTCCGGAACAGGGCGCCGGGGATGGTGCCGCACCACAGCCGCCCGGGTTGGTCGGCGCCGCCGGCTTCGAGCGACCACAGCAGCTTGACGGTCTCCTC
>CAZXTO010000048.1:0-5596 GCA_964643675.1 uncultured Planctomycetales bacterium | reverse complement strand
CTCGCCGCCGTCCTCGGGCATCGCCGGGCAGGCCAGCTCCTGCCAGTCGCCGCCCTCGCGCCGGACTTGCAGCTTGGGGCCGAAGTGGCCGAGGTCCAGCCCGGCGTAGAGCGCGCCGTCGCGCGGGTCGGGGAGCAGGATCGGGACCGGGTCGCCGAGGAAGGCGGTCTCGGTGATCTCCCAGCCGGCGGACCGGCGCTCGAGGGTGAACAGGCCCTTGCGGGTGGCGGCGTATAGCTTGGTCATCTCATCCTCCGGACAGGGCCTGCATGAGCAGCACCTCGGTGCCGTCGGCCAGCGGCCGGTCGAGGGCCTCCTCGCCGCGCGCCAGCTCACCGCCCAGGAACAGGGCGACGTGCGGGCGCAGCCGCCGGCGCTCGTCGAGCAGATAGCCGCGCAGGCGCGGGTGCTCGGCGAACACCTGCTCGAGCGCTTCGCGCGCCGTGGCGGCCTCGACCACGCAGGCCGGCGCGTCGACGAAGCGCCGCAGCTGCGGCGTGAAGGCGACATGCAGGCGGTTCATGCTTGCCGCTAGTCTAGTCGGCGTGCGGGAGTCGGGCGCGCCGCCTCCGCGCCCTCGCCAGCATGAAGCCCACTCCTACCGAGCTCCGCGCCCTGCGCCGTCGTGATCCGGCCCTGGCCGCCGCCATGAAGGGGCTCGAGCGCTTCCCCGGCTTCCCCAACGCGCACTACCGCAAGCGCACCCACTACGAGGCGCTGGCGCGCGCGATCGTGTTCCAGCAGCTGGCCTGGAAGGCGGCCGACACGATCTGGAACCGCCCCGTCGCCCTGACACCCGGCCCGCGCCTGGCGCCGCCGCCGGCGCTCCTGCGGCTGCCCGAGGCCGCGCTGCGCGGCGCTGGCCTGTCGCGCAACAAGATGCTCTCGCTGCAGGACCTGGCCCGCCACGTCGAGGACCGCAGCCTGCCGCTGCGCTCGATCGGCCGCCTGCCCGACGAGGAGGTCACCGAGAAGCTGACGGCGGTGCGCGGCATCGGCCCGTGGACCGCGCAGATGTTCCTGATCTTCAAGCTCGGCCGGCTCGACGTGCTGCCGGTCGCCGACCTCGGCGTGCAGGAAGGGCTGCGCCGGCTCGACGGCCTGGCGCAGCGGCCGAGCCCGAAGGAGCTCGAGCTCCGCGGCGAGGTCTGGGCGCCGCTGCGCTCGGTGGCGGCGTGGTATCTTTGGCGCATCGCCGACGGCGACTGGAATGACTGACCCCTGCGGCGTATCCGAGGAGCAGCTCTGGAGCTGGATCGACCGCCAGGCTCCCGAGCTGGAGGAGCACCTGGCCGGCTGCGCGCTGTGCCGCGGCCGCGCCGAGGAGATCGAGTCGCTGCTCGAGGTGGTGGCCAGCGACGGCCGCCCGCCGCAGCTGCCGGAGACCATCGGCCCCTTCCGCATCCTGCGCCTGCTCGGCGAGGGCGCCACCGGCCGGGTGTTCGAAGCGGAGCAGGACGAGCCGCGGCGCAAGGTCGCGGTCAAGGTGCTGAAGGGCGGCCGCATGGCCAGCGCCGACGCGCTCAAGTTCTTCGTGCGCGAGGTCAGCTCGCTGGCGCGGCTCCGCCACCCCGGCATCGCCCAGATCCACCAGGCCGGCCACACCGACGACGGCCACCACTGGTTCGCGATGGAGCTGGTCGACGGCGTGCCGGTGACCCAGTACGCGGTCGACCGCGGCCTGGGGCTGCGCGCGCGGCTGCAGCTGTTCCGGCAGCTCTGCTACGCGGTGCACTCGGCGCACGGGCGCGGCATCATCCACCGCGACCTCAAGCCGGGCAACATCCTGGTGGCCGAAGAGGACGGCGCGCCGGCGCCGAAGATCCTCGACTTCGGCCTCGCCCACGACGACCTCGCCGGCCCGCGCAAGCTCAGCCTCACGCGCACCGGGCAGGTGGTGGGCACGCTGCCCTACATGGCGCCAGAGCAGGTGCGCGGCGAGCACGAGCTGGTCGACATCCGGACCGACGTCTACGCCCTCGGGGTGATCTTCTACGAGCTGCTGTGCGGCGAGCTGCCGTACGAGGTGCCGCCGTCCTCGCTCACCAAGGCGGTGCGGGTGATCAACGAGGTGCAGCCGGCGCGGCTCCAGGGCCGCGCCGCCGGCGTCGGCTTCGAGATCGAGGCGATCGTGTTCAAGGCGCTCGACAAGGACCCCGAACGCCGATACCTGTCGGCGGCGGCCCTGGCCGAGGACGTCGAGCGCTACCTGGCCGACGTGCCGGTGCTGGCCAAGCCGCCCAGCCGCATCTACCAGGCCAGCAAGTTCATCAAGCGCCACCGCCTGCTGACCGCGCTGGTGGCGACGGTGTTCGCGATCGTGCTCGGCTTCTCGATCAAGGTCAAGATCGACGCCGACCGCATCCAGGAGGAGAACGAGAAGGTCGCCCAGCTGGTCGGGGTGATGTTCGAGACCTTCAGCACCGCCACCTACGAGCAGATGGGCCCCGACACGCCGGTGGTCGAGTTCCTGCCTGCGCTGGTGGCCTCGATCGGCGGCCGGCTCGAGGACTTCCCCGAGCTCGAGGCGCCGATGCGGCGCGCGCTCGGCATGCTCCACCGCGACCACGGCAAGCTCGTCCAGGCGCGGGCGGAGTTCGAGGCCGCCATCTCCTTGTTGGAGGGCGACCCGGTCGGGAACGCCTTCGACATCGCCAAGAGCCGCATCCAGCTCGCGGTGGTGGCGCGCGAGCAAGGCCAGCTGGACGAAGCGGCGCAGCTCGCGCGGCAGGCCATCGCCGTGTTCCGCGCGCAGGACGAATCGGAGCTCTACCGGGTCGGGATGGGGCTGGTGAACCTCGCCCGGACCCTGGTCATGCAGCGCCGCCTCGACGAGGCCGAGGCCGCCTGCCGCGAGGCGCTGCCGATCCAGGAGCGCAACCAGAGCTGGAAGCCCGAGGGTTACGTCGGCGCCCTGGTCACGATGGGGCGGATCCTGATCCGCCAGGATCGTTGGGCCGACGCCGAGGTCCAGCTGCGCGCCGCCCTGGCGATGCAGCTCCACCACGACACCAGCTCGGGCAAGTCCAGCCCCAACGTCGCCAGCGTGATGATCAACCTGGCCTGGGCGCTGCGCATGCAGGCCAAGAGCGAGGAGGCGATCGACCTGTGCCAGCGCGCCTACGCCATCGACGCCCAGGTCTACGGCGAGCAGCACGACCGGGTCGGCCGCGACCGCAGCTGCATCGCCAAGGCGGTGCTGGCCGATCCGGAGCCGAGCCGGGAGCTGCTGGAGATGGCGGTGAGGGAATTCCAGGCGGCGATCGGCGTCTTCGACCGCCACCGCGGCGGCCGGCCGCAGCCGAAGTGGGTGGTGGTGGAGCTGGAGGAGGCCCGGGAGCTGCTGGGGCGGACCCGCGAGCTCCTGGCCGCCCAGGACGAGGGCGGGCATGATTGAATCCCCTCGAGCCGCGGCGGTTTCTCCCGCCGATCGGCGCCGTTCGGGGTCGTCCCCGGTGTGGGCAGAATCCAGATGATCGATCCTCCCGAGGAGAGCCGCGACCAGGCGGCGGAACGGAGCCGGCTGACGCCCTCCCTGGTGGTCGGCCTGCGCGCCGGCGACAGCCAGGTCGGCGGCCTGCTCGACCAGCTCTACCGCGAGCCCATCCAGCGCTTCTGCTACGGCTACTTGCGCTCGGAGGCCGAGGCCGAGGACGCGACCCAGGAGGTCTTCGTCAAGGTGCTGCGCAGCGAGGTGGTGCCCGACGACTTCCGCGCCTGGCTGTACCGGATCGCCCGCAACCACTGCCTCAACGCGGTGCGCGACCGCGGCCGGCGCAAGGACGCGCTCGGCCTGCCGGACCGCTCGATCGCCGGCGCCTTCATGCGGGGGCCGCTCAGCCGCTTCGCCGCCGCCGAAGACCTGGAGCGGCTCGGCGCGGTGCTCGAGGCCATGCCCGAGAACTACCGCGAGGTGCTGCGGCTGCGCTACGCCGAGCAGCTGAGCCGCAAGCAGATCGCCGAGGGGCTCGAGCTGCCCGAGTCGGTGGTGAAGTCGCGCTTGTTCGAGGGCATGAAGATGCTGCGGCAGCAGGTGTCCACCGACGGCCGCGAGTAGCGTCCGCGCGGCCGCCCTAAGATGCGGCCGATGGACGCGCCGCAGGAGTCTGAGCGGGGCCGGCCGATGAGCGCGGAGGAATTCCGCCGCCACGGCCGGGCGGTGGTCGACTGGATCGCCGATTA
This sequence comes from uncultured Planctomycetales bacterium, assembly GCA_964643675.1. Lineage (GTDB taxonomy): Bacteria > Planctomycetota > UBA1135 > UBA1135 > UBA1135 > J029. The sequence continues at coordinate 1,414 of CAZXTO010000048.1, read as the reverse complement.
CTGGGAGCGGGTCGAGGAGCTGCCGGTGCGCTCGCGGGCGCAGCCGGGCGAGCTGCGCGCGGCCTTGCCGGAGGAGCCGCCGGCGGAGGGCGAGCCCTTCGAGGCGATGCTGGCCGACGTCGACCGCCTGATCCTGCCGGGCATCACGCACTGGCAGTCGCCCAACTTCTTCGCCTACTTCCCGGCCAACTCCTCGCCGCCGGCGGTGCTCGGCGAGCTGCTGTCGGCGGGGCTCGGGGTGCAGGGCATGCTGTGGTCGACCAGCCCGGCCTGCACCGAGCTCGAGACCCACGTGCTCGACTGGCTGGTGGGCATGCTGGGTCTGCCGGAGCGCTTCCGCTCCGCCGGCGCGGGCGGCGGCGTGATCCAGGACACGGCCTCGAGCTCGACCCTCTGTGCTCTGCTGGCCGCGCGGGAGCGGGCCTCGGGCCGCGGCGCGGCGGCCGCCTCCGCGCCGGTCGGCGGCTCGGGTTGCGAACCGGGCTCCCTGGTCTACTACTGCTCCGATCAGGCCCACAGCTCGGTCGAGAAGGCGGCGCGCATCGCCGGCGACGCGGACTGCCGCCTCGCGGCCGCCACCCTGCGCGCGGCGATCGAGGCCGACCTCGCCGCCGGCCTGCGCCCGGCCTTCCTGTGCGCCACCGTCGGCACCACCTCGTCGAACGCGATCGACCCCCTGCCGGCGCTGGGCGAGCTCTGCGCCGCCCACGGCCTGTGGCTGCACGTCGACGCCGCGATGTCCGGCACCGCGGCGCTGTGCGAGGAGCTGCGCTGGATCCACGACGGCCTGGACCTCGCCGACAGCTACTGCTTCAATCCGCACAAGTGGATGTTCACCAACTTCGACTGCGACTGCTTCTGGGTCGCGGACCGCGGGCCGCTGCTGGCGGCGCTGAGCATCCTGCCCGAGTACCTGCGCAACCAGGCCACCGACTCCGGCGCGGTGATCGACTACCGCGACTGGCACGTGCCGCTCGGCCGGCGCTTCCGGGCGCTGAAGCTGTGGTTCGTGATCCGCAGCTACGGCGTCGCCGGCCTACAAGCGGCAGTGCGCGGCCACGTGGCGCTGGCACGGGAGTTCGCGGACTGGGTACGCGAGGATCCGGACTGGGAGCTGGCGGGCGAGCCGCCGCTCAACCTGGTCTGCTTCCGCCACCGCGCCGGCGTCGAAACCAACGAGCGCATCCTCGAGGCGGTCAACGCCGCCGGCCGGGTCTTCCTGACCCACACCAAGCTGGCCGATCGCTACACCCTGCGGATGAGCATCGGCCAGACCCGCACCGAGCGGCGCCACGTCGAGCTGGCATGGGAAGAGCTCCGCCGCGCGGCGGCAGAGCTCTGACTCCCGCCGCGGCGGAGCCCTGGTCTTCGCTGCGGGGCTGGCCGGAGCCGGCCCCGCAGCGCTCGCTGGTTC
>CAZXTO010000047.1:0-14422 GCA_964643675.1 uncultured Planctomycetales bacterium | reverse complement strand
GGCGCCGTTGCCCGGCGAGCGGGTGGTGCGCGGCTATCGCGCCGCGGGCTGGCTGCTCGGCGTGGTCGCGCTGCTGGTCGGTTCGGGCGTGGCGCGCGCGGCGCTCAGCTTCGCGGGCGACGACCCGATCAACGTGTGGCGCTTCCTCGGCGGCCTGGTGCTGCTGCAGGTGGCCCTGTTCGTGCTGCTGATCGTGGCCTTGCTGGTCGGCTTCGGCCGCGGCGCGGCCTGGCTCAGCGGCCTGCAGCGCGGCCTGCGCACGATCAGCCGGCTGCCGTGGTTCGACCGCCTGAGCCGCTACACCCCCGACCAGGCGCGCGAGGCCTTCCGCGACCTCGAGCTGGTCCGGCACCGCGCCGCCACCCGCCGCAGCCTCTACCGCGACGCCGAGCGCTGGCTGCTGTTCGGCCTGGCGCAGCGCTTCGGCCTGCTCTTCAACCTCGGCGCCGCCGCCACCTTCCTGGCGCTGGTGCTGTTCACCGACCTGGTCTTCGCCTGGAGCACCACCCCCGCCGAGATCGACGGCGGCCACCTGGCCGCGCTGGTCGACGGCCTGGCCGCGCCGTGGAGCTGGCTGTTCCCGGACACGGTGCCCGGCCGCGAGGCGATCGAGGCCACCCGCTGGAGCCGGCTCGACGGCTTCGCCGGCGGCGATCCGGCCGCCGCCACCGTCCACGCCGGCGGTTGGTGGAGCTTCCTGTTCGCGGCGTTGCTGGTGTGGGGCCTGCTGCCGCGCTTGCTGGCCTGGCTGATCGCCGGCTGGCGTCTGCGCCACGCCTTGACCGGGGTGCAGCTCGATGACGTCGCCACCCTGGCGCTGCTCGAATCGGCGCTGCCCGCCACGACCCCCACCTGGAGCCACCCCGCGCCGGAGCAGGTCGCCGGCGAGCTGCTCACCCCGACCGCCGCCGCGCCCGAGGCCGCCGCCGGCAGCGCCGGCCCCGAAGCCGCCTGCACCGCGGTGCTGTGGGGCGGCTGGAGCGCCGACGACCAAGCGGTGCGGAGCCTGCTCGCCCACCCGCACCGCTGGGTGCCGACCGTGATCCTGCCCGCCGGCGGCGCCGGCGAAGACGCCACCCGCGCCGCCCTGGACGCGCTCGCCGCGCAGCCGCTGGTGGTGTTGGTCGAGGGCGGCGAGTCACCCGACAAGCGCCTTTCCCGCTTCCTGGCCGACGCCCGCGCCAAGCTTCCGGCCAACGCCCTGATCGCCGTCACCCTGGTCGAGCCCGACGGCGATTCCTTCGGCGAGGTGGCGCCCGCCGACCGGTCGCTGTGGCGCGACTACCTCGCCCGCCAGCACGACCCCTACCTGCGCGTGGAGGCGCTGCCCGCGTGACCGCTCCCCCCACCCTGGTCGTCGTCGGCCACGTCAACAAGGGCAAGTCCTCGGTGGTCGCCACCCTCACCGAAGACGACACGGTGCCGGTCGACCGCACGCCGGGCACCACCCGCCACAGCGGCGAGTACGCGCTCGCGCTGGACGGCCGCACCGTGCTGCGGTTGATCGACACGCCAGGTTTCCAGGACGCGCCGGCCGCGCTGGAGTGGATGCAGGCGCGCTCGCAAAACGCCGCCGACCGCGCCCGGGTGGTGGCCGACTTCGCCGCCGAGTTCCGCGGGCGGTCGGAGTTCGAGGACGAGACCGAGCTGCTGGCGCGGCTGGCGGGCGACGTCGGCATCCTCTACGTGGTCGACTGCTCGCGCCCCTACCGGCCGGTGTACGAGGCCGAGATGGAGATCCTGCGCTGGACCGGGCGGCCGGGCATGGCGCTGCTCAACCGCATCGGCCCCGGCGACCACGCCGAGGACTGGAAGCCGGTGCTGCGGCAGTTCTTCCACGTCGTGCGCGAGTTCGACGCCCACGGCGCCCGCTTCGCCGAGCGCTTGGCGCTGCTGCGCGCCTTCGCCGAGGTGCACGACGAGTGGAAGGCGCCGGTCGAGGAGGCCGTGGCGAGCCTGGAGCGGGCGGAGACCGATCGCCACCAGGCGGCGCTGCGCGCGGTCGCGGCCGGGGTGCTCGGCTGCCTGGCGCACGTCGAGCGCCGGCCGCTGGCGCCCGACCAGGACCCCGCCGCCGAGGACGACGCGCTCCGCGAGTCCTTCCACCAGGCGCTGCGGCTGCGCGAGCAGCACACCCGCGCCGAGGTCGAGAAGCTCTACCGCCACCACCGGCTGGGGGCGACGGCGCCGGAGTTCGAGCTGCTGGCCGAGGACCTGTTCGGCGAGACCAGCTTCGAGCTGTTCGGCCTGACGCGGCCGCAGCTGACCCTGCGCGGGGCCGCCTGGGGCGCGGCGGCGGGCGCGGTGCTCGACCTGATGGTCGGTGGCCTGTCCTTCGCCGCCGGCGCGGTGCTCGGCGGCCTGTTCGGCGGCGGCGCCGCCTGGCTCGGCTCGAAGCAGGTGGCCAAGGCATGGGGCAACCAGAGCGAGCTGTTCCGGCGCCTGTTCCCCGGCGAGGTCGGCCGCTTCCGCTGCTTCGGCCCGGTCACCAACCCGCGCTTCGCCTGGGTGCTGCTCGACCGCGCCCTGGTCCACCTGCGCGCGGTGCAGGCGCGGGCTCACGCCCGTCGCGACGACTTCCAGGCGCCCGAGCCCGGGCCCGACGGCAAGGCCGGCGTGGTCCACCGCTTCCCCGCCGAGCTCCACAAGCAGATCGACAAGGCCCTGCGCGCCGCCTTGGACTCCGCCAAGCAGGGTCAGGAGCCGGCCGAGTCCGACCGCGCCGCCCTCGCCGAGCTGCTCGGCCGCGGGCTGGCCACACGGTAGCTCCGGTCCCCCCGGGTGCCGCGCCGCCGAACCCACCCGCCTAGGCGGGCCCGCCCAACCAGATATCATCAACTCCTCATTCCGGTCCCGCCGCTCTCCCCATGCTGCTCCACGCCCCGGCACAAGCTCCGCTGCCTAACCTCCGGCACCTCTCTTAGCTAGAGCTGTCCATTTTCCGTTAGGTAGACATGTTCAACCGCGACGAACTCCCTGATGACGCCGCCGATTGGCGTTCTATTGAAGTCCAACTTGAGGACCTTCCAGAAGGGCTCGATTCGTGTCCGTATCCCTTGGATGATGTATTCGATTACATAATTCAGGAATCGGGCGATGGGGATCTTGCTTCGAGGGACAGGCTGGTTTTTCTCCGCGCGGCGAAACTTAAGGATTCGAGAGCCTGGATTTGGTCGTATTGCGAACTCGACGGCTCTAGCTGTTACGTGCACTGTTCTCAAGGCGCGAACGGGGGGACATCCCTCGGGATAGCAGAATCAAATGGTCTCTCGCCTGCTCAATTCATGCTTGCCGAGTACTACGATGAAGTCTATTGGTCCTAGCCTGAACATTGTGGAGCGGCCTAACCCGCCACTCCTCCGGACGGCTCCGCTCTCCGCCGCTGAGCGGCAAACCTGTTAGGCAGGCACATCTGGAACCATGGTGAGCCAAGATGGACCCGCGGCAGGCTGCCTACCTAGCGTGGTAACCGTGGGCAATCAGTCCAAGTCCGAACTTCTCTCGGTTCTCGATGACCATGGAATTCAGTTGAACCAGGCCGCCGAAGACTTGTTCAACGATCCTCGTTTTGTGCCTCAACGCCAAGTTGCAGTGGTCAGGATTGCCGCTCTTTCTGTTGCTGAGTTCGGGTTTCGAGGAGGAGCGAAGTATGGCCAAATCGTGGCACGTGCGCTGGAATTGGGGTTCTCTGAATGTCCGCTCGAGCTTGGTCCCTATCTTCGTTTGCAGTTCATGAATCAGCCTGAGGCAGCCGGTGACTCGCCATCGACAGAGCGTGGAGCTCCACCGGGAGCGTTCACCATTGCCTCCACGCCGTTGGACCATTCGGATCAGGTGCCAAAGGGGTTCTATCTGCGGCACGTCGATGGAGTTCTTTGGCTGCGAGGCTATTGGTCAGATTCCAGTCACATCTGGAGTCCAGAAGATGTCTTCGTCTTCTCTCTGGACGGTCAGCTGCCGGATCCCTGTTAGCCATGTTTCAAGAACCTAGGGATCAAGAGCTCTTGGCGGAGCTCGTTCGCCAATGGCATTCCACTCGGAAGTGGGCGGAGCAACTCCTCGTTGATTCACTTGGACTCAGTAAGCCTGAGGACGTCCTTCAGGGTCCGCTCAGAGGGCACCACAAGATTCCTGGAAGCCCATGGCAGTACCGTACCCACGGGAACGGAGTTGAGATCTTCCAGGACGGGAACAAGGGAGGTATCGATTTCGACTTCGACGAAGCAAGACCATGCACATGGCGGCTCCGTGAGTTCTTGGTCAAGCAGCTGAATGCCGGCCAGCTCCGGAAAGCGGATTACCGGCCACTCGCGATGAGTTCGGAGCGGTGGGAGGAAGGTTGTCGACAGCTTGGGAGGAGAATCTCGAGATGATGGCGAACCCGGCGCCCCAGAGGGCGCGAACCGCGCGCCGCTGACCGGCGAACTCACGCGGCCGCCTCCGGCTCGCAGCTCATGCGAACCCATCGAGTAGGATGACCAGCAAGAGGACCTTCGCGCTCCAACCCGCGTGATGTCCGATGGATGCAAACCATGAGCGACCCTTTCACCCCGCGCGTCGGCGGGATCCTCAGCGCGGACATCGCGGTTCCTGAACACGATCGCGAAGTGCGCTTCTACTCTCGGGTGCTCGGCACGGGCGAATCTCCGCTTTGGCGCGAGGACCTGATGAACAACCGAGGCATGCCGATCATCGGATTGGGTGAGCGCACCGCGGAGTATGCCGACCTCCCGCTCCAGTGGTTCCCGCACATCCAGGTCGCCGATGTCGCGGCCAGCGTGGAGCGGGCGCTCGATCTGGGCGGGAGCGAGCTCATGCACGCCAAGGACGACGACGGGGTGAGCCAATGGGCGGCGCTACTCGATCCGAATGGCGCGGCGTTCGGGATCATGCCGGTCGTGGCCGAAGAGGAGCTCCCCACCCCGGAGGGCGGCGATCCGCGGGACGCTGCGGAGCGTACGGGTCGCATCTGCTGGCTCGACCTGGCGGTCCCCGACGCCTCGACCATCCGCGACTTCTACCGCGAGGTCGTCGGCTGGTCCGTTCAGGAGATCGAGAGGGAGGACGCAGGCGAGCGCTACGCCGACTACCACATGTTCGACGGGGATGGAGTGCCGGCGGCGGGTGTCCGTCATGCGCGCGGGGTGAACCGCGGCCTCCCGCCCATCTGGCTGATCCAACTCCCCGTTGGCGACCTCGCCGAGAGTCTCCGCCGAGTTCGAGAGGGAGGAGGGAAGGTCCTCCAGGAGACCAAGAAGACCGGCGGCGACCCCGCCTCTGCGGTCATCGTGGACCTCGTGGGCGCGACCATAGCGCTGGTCCAGGGCGATTGAGGCCGCGGCCCGAGAGCTCGCTCGACCCAAACTCCATCTTCCGGCGCGGCTCGACACGACCCGCTGGGCGTTATCCTCGGACCGAGCAACCCACAGGAGAGAGCCTATGGCCGACACGACCAAGACCAGCGCCGCGACGGTGATTCCGACCCTGCGCTACCACGATGCGGCGGCAGCCCTCGAGTGGCTCTGCGAGGCCTTCGGCTTCGAGAAGCACCTCGTCGTGCCCGGTGAAGACGGCGCGATCGCCCACGCCCAGCTCGTCTTCGGGAACGGAATGGTGATGCTCGGATCCGCCGGCGCCGGCGCTTTCGACGATCTGCAGAAGCCGCCGAATGCCCTGGGTGGCGCCGTTTCTCAGAGCCCGTACATCGTCGTCGAGGACGCCGACGCGCACTATGCCCGAGCGGTCGCGGCGGGAGCGGAGATCGTGCTCGACATTCGGGACGAGGACTACGGAGGCCGGGAGTACTCCTGCCGCGATCCCGAGGGGCATCTCTGGAACTTCGGCTCCTACGACCCCTGGGCCTCCGCCTGACCAGCGACTGCGGCGCAACCCGCCGCTGGGACGACAAGTCGTTCGACACACCATGCAGAGGAACCCCGAACGAGAGCTCCGCGCTGGCGCCGAAGTCTTGGGGCGCGTCCTGTCCGCCCGAGGTTTCGAGTTCCACATGAGCTCTTCTGGGCGGAGTTGCGGCGGGCTGTTCGCGAACGGGTGTTTTGCTTCGGGGCAGTGGGCTCTGAAGTTCAGCGTTCGGTATACGCTGGGCCTCGTCGAATACGCTCATGGCGAGAAGTGCATCTCTCACTCGGACTTCATGCGGGCTGTCCGAGCGGACTCTCAGTACCCAGGTTTCGGGTCATCGATCCAGTCGGCCTTCGAGAGGTTGGCTCTGGACATCGAGGCGTTTGCCACGGCTTTCCTGAATCGAGAGGAGCAGGCCTTCGAGGAGATCGTTGGGTGGGTGGCCAAGAACCCTGCGCCGAGTGGATTCGCTGCCTTCCGGGACCAGAGCGATGCCTGACCAGAGACTTCCGACGCCACGCCGCCCCACTAGCCGGCTATTTCGTTCGCGAACGAGATGAACGAGATCGACTTCCAAGTCGTGAAGAACAAACACGCGAAGGGGACGGGGGAGCTCTCCATCCAGATCGATGGCCGCGATCTCCTCGGCTGGATCTCGGAAGTCGAAGGCCCCATCGCCAAGGCGTACGGGGAACCTACCCTGGCCGGCAAGTACGCCGGGCTTGCCTCTGATGAGCGGGTCCTGCCTCCCTCGCGTCACTTCCTCGGGCAGCCGGAATCGCCGGTCTACGAAGACGAGGGCTTGGTTCAGATCCTCGGGTGCGAGTGCGGAGAACCTGGCTGCTCTCCCCCTCTTCTGCCACATCGAAGTCTCCACCGACACCGTCCGCTGGGCTCATTTCGAGCATGGGCGTCGGGAATGGGACTACCGCTCCTTCGCCGGGTTCCGATTCTCGAGGGACCAGTACGAGAAGGCCCTTCGCTCCTTGGCTCCCTGGTACAAGCGGCTTCTCCTCCCCCCCAGCCGACGCGCCTGACCGGCGCACCTCGTTGCCCAAGACCCAACATGACCGAGAGCGTCCTCGACCAGGCGATGGACCTGGCCTTCACCGAGCTGGAGAAGGTCGGCGGCGAGCTTGATCGCCTGGCGGAACCGTTTCGAACGGTCGCGATCATCGCCTCCGCCCAGGGCGTGATCGACAACGGCGGACTCCGTTTCTTCTTCGAGAAGGACTGGCCGGGGCAGCCGCCCTACTCCTTGTTCGCGGAGGCTTACCAGGAGATCCGCGCCACCGCCGCGGCCGACGCCATCGATGCCGCCGCCGCCCTCTTCGCCTTCCCGGAGCCGGAGCGCTCCGAGGAGCGACGCCACGCGGTGCTGGCCAGCGCGACCGGGGCACGGATCGACGATCTTGCCTCGATCATGGACGACGAGGTCTGGGCGCGGCTGGCCGAATTCGTCGAAACCCGCCGAGCGTCCTTCGCGGGGCCTCCCGCCTGAGCCGGCCTAGAAGGCGCGCCAGAGGGCCAGGCCGAAACTGCCTTCGCGCAGGTTGGTCAGCAGGCTGACCTCCATGCCGAGCAGATCGGGGGCTTCGATCCCGGACCGGTTCCAGACCAATCCAGCGGCGAAGTCCAGGGCCAGGTCGTCGACCAGGTATTCCCCGTTCACCTGGTGGTGGAAGCGGGGGCCGGTGAAGAGGGCCGGGGGAATCGGCAAGGGCGCCGATTCCGACCAACGGCCAAGATCCACACCGTGGACTGCCCTGTCTCCTTCCTCCATCCACCGGGCGTGGAGCAGGGACAAGCCATTCAGCTTGTCATCTGCCTGGAGCGGTGCCACAGGGGCAGTCGCCTCCGGCGCAGCGGGATCGGGACCACCCAAGAGGGCGATCAGCAGGAGCGAGGGGATGTCCATCGGTGGGAACAAGCCCTCATCGGCCAGCTAGCTTGGGGCCTGAATGAGAACTCCCTCTCCCCAGCGGTTTCCCCTGGTCCTCCTCCTCCTCTTGCTGCCCCTGGCGGCGGCGAGCCCGCCGGCGGCGGCGGCGGAGCCCGCGACGGCCCAGGACCCCCCGGCGCTGAGCTGGTTCGACGCCCGGGAGCTGGCCGTGGAAGGCCGGGCCTGGCCCGAGGCGGAGCTGGCCGCTCCCTGGGACCGCCTGCCGGCCCGGGCGGAGCCGCTCGTCCGGCCGCCGGTCTGGCAGCTGAGCCGGGACTCGGCCGGGATCGCGGTGCGCTTCGCCACCGCCGCGACCGAGATCCACGCCCGCTGGCGGCTGCGCTCGGCCGAGCTGGCGATGCCCCACATGGCGGCGACCGGGGTCAGCGGCCTGGACTTGTACGCCCGCGACGAGGCCGGGGCCTGGCGCTGGGTGGCGACCGGGCAGCCCCGCGCGCAGGAGAACCAGGCGCGGCTGATCGCTGGTCTGGCGCCCGTCGAGGGCTCCGGCCCGCGCGAGTTCCTGCTCTACCTTCCGCTCTACAACGGCATCGAGTCGGTGGAGATCGGCCTGCCGGCCGATTCCCTGCTGGCGACCGGTGAGCCGCGACCCGAGGACCGCCGTCTGCCGCTGCTCTTCTACGGCACCTCGATCACCCAGGGCGCCTGCGCCTCGCGGCCGGGCATGGCCCACCCCGCGATCCTGGGCCGGCGCTTCGATCGTCCGGTGGTGAACCTGGGCTTCAGCGGCAACGGCCGGCTGGAGCTCGAGCTGGCCGAGCTGCTGGCCGAGGTCGACGCCGCGGTCTACGTGATCGACTGCCTGCCGAACCTGAACGCCGAGCGGGTGACTCAGCGCGCCGCCCCCTTCGTGCGGGCGCTGCGCGCGAAGCGGCCGGACACCCCGATCCTGCTGGTCGAGGACCGCAGCAACACCAACGCCTGGATCCTGCCGGCGCGGGCCCGCCACCACGCGACGAACCGCGCCGCCCTGCGCGCCGCCTACGAGGAGCTGCTCGTCGAAGGCGTGAAGGGACTGCACTACCTAAGAGGCGAGGCGCTGCTCGGCGCGGACGCCGAGGCCGCGGTCGACGGCTCGCACCCGACCGACCTCGGCTTCGCCCGTCAGGCCGAGGTGTTCGCCGCGGCGCTGGGGCCTATCTTGGATTGAACCGTGCGGTCATCCCACCGCCGCTACTGCCATGCCCCGCCGCTTTCTGCCGCTGATCCTGCTCGCCCTGCTGGCCGCCCTGCTGGTGATCTGGAATCCGTGGGATCCGGGAGAGGCTGGACCGGAGCCCCGGGATCCCGTCGCCGACACTGGGCCCGCAGCGGCGGCCGATCCCGAGCCGACCCTCGAGCCGCCCGAGGGCGAGCGCGAACTGCTGCCCGAGCCGACCCCGCTGCCGGTGGCGATCGACGACGACTTCTACGGCTGGATCGGCCAGGTCACGCTGCCGGACGGCTCGCCGGCGGTGGGCGCCTTGGTCGAGGTCTTTGCCTACCCGGTGGTGCGGAGCTTCCGCACCGACGCGGACGGCCGCTACCGCGCCGAGTGGTCCGAGGCGGCGCCGTGGGACATCAGCGACAACCTGAGCGCGATCCACCAGGGTCTCTGGTCGCGGCGGGTCCGCGAGTTGCCGCCGGCGCGACCGGCGGCGCGGGCCGACTTCCCGCTCGCGGAGGGGCTGCCGATCGACGTCGAGGTGGTCGACCAGCGGACCGGGGCGCCGGCGGCCGGGGTGCGGCTCTACGCCTACCAGGATTCCGACCTGGCCTTCGGCCTCACCGGCGCCGACGGCCGCTTGCGGCTGCACGCGCCGCGCGCCGGCGTGGTGAAGGTCGGCGTCGATTGGAACGGCAGCGGCAACGGCGGCGAGCAGCAGGAGCGGCTGGTCGGACCCGATCTGCCGGTGCCGTCGCTGCGCTTCGAGGTGCTGCCCTATGCCGACCGGATCGAGCTGCACACGGTCGACGCGGAGACCGGGGCGCTGCTCACCGAGGCCCGCTACTCGTTGGTGCCGATGGGTTCGCCCGCGGCGGCCGACGGCTTCCCGCAGCACCGGGAGCTGCCCAGCGAGGGCGGGGCGCTCGCCTACGAGGCGCCGGAAGAGGAGCGGCCGGTCGTCCTCCTGGTCGAGGCGCCCGGCTACCGCGCCCGCAACGTCTACGTCGCCGAACAGGGCGCGGCGCCGCTGCAGGTGCCGCTCGATCGCGCCGAGACCATGCGCGCGCGGGTGACGGTCCGCGGCGAGGCTCCCGGCGCGCCCTGCCGCATCCGCTGGGTGTGGCGGCCGAGCGAGCTGACGCTCTCCGCCGGGCCGGAGGACGAGGAGAACAGCTCCGGCTTCCGTCCCGACGGCCACGTCCGCGGCGAGGCGATCACCGATGAGATGGGCTTCACCGAGCTGCCCTTCCGGCCGCACGAGGACCGCTTCCCTGACTTCCCGCACCTGTGGGTGGAGGGACCGGACGGCCTCCAGCGCTATTTCGGCAAGCTGAACACCGACCAACTGGGCGAGGAGCCGTGGCGCTTCGAGCTCGACCCCGACCGGGCCACGGTCGAGGTTCGCGCCACCAACATCTCCGGCGCGCCAGTCGCCGACCTCCAGGTGATGGTCGAGATCACGCGCTGGAAGCTCGACGACCCGTGGGGCATGGCGAACTACCAGTACGGCGAGGACATGGACTCCGTGTGGCTCGCCGACCGCGGCCGCACCGGCGCCGACGGCAAGCTCCTCCTGCAGGTCCTCGCCGGCACCGGCTTCGAGTGGAAGGCCACCCTCCCTGGCCACAGCTTCGACGGCCGCGTCGCCGAGCCGCTGCAGCGCGACGAGGTCCGCGTGCTCGAGCTCACGCCGCCCGGCCCGGAGACGGTGATCGCCGGCAGGGTCCTGTTCGCCGACGGCCGGCCGGTCGACGACACCATCCGGATCGGCCTGTGGGCGGAGGCGCCGGACGGCGGCCGCGCCAAGGATGTCAGCTCCACCGGCGCCGACGGCCGCTTCCACTTCTACGGCCTGCCGCCTGGCAGCTATCGGGTCCACTACGGCGCGCCCCCCTTCGGCCCGTGGCTGGGCGACTTCGCGGCCACCACGGGCAGCGAAGACCTGGAGGTCATCCTGCCACCGCTCCAGGACCTGGTCGTGCGCGCGGTCGACGCCCGCACCGGCGGGCCGATCGACTCCTTCCGCGCCACCCTGCGCGGCGCGGACTGGTCGCGCCAGACCTCCTCGATCGGCGACTCCCTGATCGACAAGCACTTCGGCGCTTTGTGGGAGGAGATCACCCTGCACCGCGACGGCTACCAGGCGCAGACCGTCGACCTGCGCACGCTGCCTCCCAGCCGCAAGGCCATGCTCGAGGTCGCGCTCGAGCCCGCGCGCACCGTCCACCTGGTGCTGGTCGATGAGCAGGGACGACCAGTCGACTGGGATTCCGTGCTCCTGCACCTGCCGGACGGCGAGCCCGAGGAGCCCGGGGAGTGGGACGACGAGGAGGTCGGCTGGATCTGGCGCTCGGCGCCCTTCCACCCGTTGCGGCTGCAGTTCGTGGACGAGGAGGGGGAGCCGCTTTCCCGGGTTCACGAAATCCCGGCCGGAGAAGCGAAGGTCCGACTCAAATTCACTGTCTCCCGGATGCAGGATCGATGAGTGACGGAAGACCTCCTTGAACCAGGCGGCGACGGGGCCGTTGCGCTTGATGCCGTCACCGCCGAGTTCACCATGCGGTCCCTGCCCCCTTTTCTCCTCGCGACGCTCCTCCTGCCGGGCAGCCTCGGCGCCCAGGAGCTCCTCTACAAGCATGACCTGTTCTTCGACTTCTCCTTGCGGGACGCCGAGGGCTCAGAGGTCGAGCTGGAGGACTTCGCGACCCAGGACGTCCTGCTCGTCTTCGTGCCGGGCCCCTACGATCCGGCGCTCGGCGAGATCCGGGATCGGTGGGCTGAGTTCTCCCGACTGCGGATGAGCATCCGAGGCGTGTGTCTCAGCTCCTGGGAAGGGCTCGCGGAAGCGCAGAACCAGCAGGATCTCCCCTTCCCCCTGCTCGGCAACGGACGCCAACTCGCCAAGCGCCTCGGCATCACCCGCGCTCGAGGCCCAGGGCTCTCCCGCCGCGCCTACCTGCTGCACCCGTCGGCGTACCTCGAAGACTGGTTCGTCTGGGATGAGGCGGGCATCGATCGGGTTCTTCGTTCGGTTCACTCCTCTCTGCACATGCGACCGCCGGACCGGCGGCCATTCGTGACCGGGGACGGGCAGCACGGAGCGATCCTGGTCTATGACCACGGCCCGAAGCTCGACCTCGACCTCGAGTTGACGGGAGCGGCGAGACCGAAGGGGCGATTGCGGAGCATCCAAGTCCTCGGTCCGAACGGCGAACGGATCATCGAGCTGGAGGATCGGCCCTTCCCAGCGACGCTCGAAGTCGGTCGCAGGACACCGACGACCCTTGAGATCGAGCTGGAAGTCGATGGCCACCGGGTGACGGACCGGTTCTCCCTCCACGGTCTGGACGAACACGCGATCTTCCTCGGCCAGGCGTCCGGTCAGGTCGGTGGCCTCGAGCTCGAAGCGGCATTCTGGGAGAGCCAGAGCCAACCGCGGGTCATCGTCCGGTTGTTCGAGACCGAGGGCCGACCACAGTTCTTCCGGAATGGACGACAGGGATGCACCTTCGGCGGCGGCACCCACCGCTACCGCGACGACCGCTTCAACCCCAGGGGCCAATGGGGTCGGGGTGCGGTCGGTTGCTCGATCTTCCGGGACGAGCGACGCCGCCGGCCGACCAGCAACCAGGTGGGGCGTTGGCTGATTCCCCCAGGAGGCGGGGCGGTCCGGGTCTACGGGCACTCGGTCGATCGTGAGCTGCCCAAGCCGACGCGCTCCGGCTTCCTGACCGATGGCGAGGACCCCTACGCATACGATGAAGAGGCTCTCGAGGCCGCCGTGGCGGAGTGGAGACGGATCAAGGATCTTCCCGAGAACCTGGCTCCCGCGCGTTCCCCCGACGGCCGACCCCTGCTCGTCGAATGGAGCTTCCATTCCGAGATCTTGCTGCCGCAGGACCAACCGCCTGACTGGCTCCCCTATGACTGGAGCGATGTCCGGATCCGCTTCCGCTGGAGTGAGGGATCGGAGCCCCGCGTCGAGGTCGGCGCCTAGCGGCAGGGAAAAGCGCCGCAGAGGAGCGGCGCCCTCGGCGTAGCCACGCGATAATCCCCGCGCGGCGCAATGCGCCCGGGGCCGTCCCCACAAACGGACAACGTGAAGACTCTCCCTACCCGACTCCCTCAGGGCCCCCGCACCGGCGGCGGGCTGCTCATCTTCGGCCTGATCGTGATCGTGCTGATCGCGATCGCCGGCTTCACGATCATCGGCGCCAAGAACGGCGCGGTCGAGAAGCAGGAGACCGTCAAGCAGGAGTGGTCCGACGTCGAGACCCAGCTCCAGCGGCGCTTCGACCTGATCCCGAACCTGGTCGAGACGGTCAAGGCCGCGGCCGACTTCGAGCAGGAGACCCTGACCGCGGTCACCGAGGCGCGCGCCTCGGTCGGCCAGGCCAAGCTCGAGCTGGGCGCCGACGCGCTCGGCAACCCCGAGGCGCTGCAGCAGTACATGGCGGCCCAGCAAGGCCTCGGCGGCGCGCTGTCGCGGCTGATGGTCGTAGCCGAGAAGTACCCGGACATCAAGGCGACCCAGAACTTCGCCGACCTCCAGCACCAGCTCGAGGGCACCGAGAACCGCATCGCGGTGGCGCGCCAGGACTTCAACGAGGCCACCAAGGAGTTCAACGCCTTCGTGCGCAAGATCCCGAACAAGTGGTTCGTCGACGCCGAGGAGTTCCCGGCCATGCCGCTGTTCGAAGCCGCGCCGGCCGCGCTCGGCGAGGCCCCGAAGGTCGACTTCGGAGGCTAGGGCTTGCGACCGCGCCCCGGTCCGCTCGCCGGCTTGCTGCTCGGCGCCGTCCTGCTCGCCGCCGCCCCGTCGGCGGCGGCGCAGGAGGTGCCCAAGCCGGACGGCTGGGTCACCGACCTGGCCGGATACCTGAGCGCGGCCGAGGAGGCGCAGCTCGAGGAGACCCTCAACCGCTACCGGCTCGGCTCCTCGGGCAACGCGGTGGCGGTGCTAACCCTGCCCGACCTCGGCGGCCGCGACCTCGAGTCGACCGCCCTGGCGGTCGCGCGCGAGTGGAAGCTCGGCGAAGAGGGCAAGGACAACGGCGCCCTGCTGCTGATCGCCAAGGCCGAGCGGCGGATGCGCATCGAGGTCGGCCACGGACTCGAAGGGGAGCTGACCGACCTGGTCTCCGGCCGCATCATCGACCTGGTGATGGTGCCGGAGTTCAAGAGCGGGCGGCCCTCGGTCGGCATCCGCAAGGGCGTCGACGCCTTGGTCTCGGCCGCCGGCGGCGACCTGTCGGCGATCCCGGAGCGGCGCGGCGGCGGCGGCGCGGCCGGCGGCTCCTGGTTCTCGCTGATCTTCTTCGTCTTCGTGATCCTCTTCTGTTTTTTTTTCTGTTTCTGGCTGTGCCTCTTCTTCTTCTTCTTCGTCTTCTTCTGCTTTTACTTCTTCTTCTTCTACTTCTTCTTCTACTTCTTCTTCTTCTTTCTTCTTC
>CAZXTO010000046.1:8134-14541 GCA_964643675.1 uncultured Planctomycetales bacterium | reverse complement strand
CCTAGCCTACCGCCAGCCGCGCGCGCCGAGCGGGATCCGGGCCGGTAGAATGTCCCCCCGCCCAGCGCCAGGGAACCGCGAAGCGGCCCCGGAGCGGGCCCTCCGTTCCGCGATGGACCCCCGGCAGCCTGCTCCGCGCCCCGGCCAGCCCCTGTGGCGGCCCGTCCTGCTCGTCGCCGGCTTCCTGTGCCTCGCCCTCGGTGTGATCGGCGCGCTGGTGCCGCTGCTGCCCACCACCCCCTTCCTGCTGCTGGCCGCCTGGTGCTTCGCGCGCAGCTCGGAGAAGTGGAGCCGCTGGCTGCTCGAGCACCGCACCATCGGCCCGATCCTGAGCCACTGGAGCGATCACGGCGCGATCCGACTGCGGGTGAAGTGGATCGCCACCGTGATGCTGGTCATCCTGCTCGGCCACCAGGTCGCCTTCGCCGAGCACTCCTTCTGGGTCGACGTCGCGGTGGGCCTGCTGGGAGCGGGCGTGATCCTGTTCCTGTGGAGCCGACCGAGCGGGCCGGCCGCGACCGAGTAGCGGCGCCCGCCCGCGGCCCACGGAGTGGTGCGCCCAGGCGCGGCCAAAGGCGGTAGAACCCAGCCATCGTGCTGCTCGCCGCCCTCCTGTCCGTCCTCCCCTGCTCGGCCCTGGCCGCTCCTCAGGAACCCGCGGCCGGAGCCGAGCCGCAGCGCGGCCGGGGCCTGCACGGCTACATCGGCTACTCCGCCAGCCAGCCGCCCGACCGGGCCGAGTACGGCATGGGCATGGGCTTCTACTCGGCGGCGTGGACGCTGGTGGAGCAGCCGCTGGCGCACTTCCAGATCGGGCTGGCGAGCGGCTGGATCCTGCCGGACAACCGCGACAACCGCGACCGGCCGTTGGCGCCGGAGGGAACCCTGGCGCGGCGCTGGCCGGAGCGCGGCCCGACCTGGTCCAGCGTGTTCCAGACGGTCGAGGGCGGCTTGGGCTATTGGCGCGGCAACCGCTTCCGCTACGGCCCGCCGAAGTTCAGCATGAACGCCACGCCCCAGTGCTACGACTACGAGGTCGGTTCGCCGGGCTGGTCCTTCTTCTACGACACCGAGGCGCTGCCGGACGAACGCCTCGGCATCGCCCAGCTCAGCAACCGGCTGCTGATCCCGCCGGACGCGTTGCCCTTCGAGGGCGTACCGGAAGGGAAGTTCTTCGGCTACACCTACCTGGCGCTGCCGTTCACGGCGCCGGTGCCATCGGCGGAGGGCCGCGCGCCGATCGGCGATCAGGCCTGGACCTGCTTCCTCAGCACCGCCAACTTCAAGGGACCGATCGCCTACTACATCCCGGAGACCTGGAGCAAGATCGCCGACCTCTTCAACGAGCCCTTCCTGCACGGCCGCGGCTTGGACTCGCGCCCCGGGCTGATGGGCGGCGGGGCGATGGAGATCAACACCGTGCCGCAGATCGTCGGCGAGGACGATACCGGGCGGCGCTGGTCGAAGATCCCCTCGCTGCGCTTCCCGGTCGACGTCGCGGGCCGGGCCGTGCTGGTGCAGGACGTGACCTACTACTCGAAGGCGGCGCTCTACGACGACTTCCTGGCCTGGCGCGAGGGCGGGCCGGCGCCGAGCGGCCGCTTCGACCCGGCCGGCGCCTACGTGGCCGAGCTGAGCACGCGCACGCCGGGGTACGACCAGGACGGTCTGCCGATCGAGGGCGTCAGCGAGACCTTCGATACTCAGGTCTTCGAGGACGGCACCTGGGGGCTGGTGTGGAGCGGGCGGGGCGACGCTCCGAGCGGCCGCTTCCCGCAGTACTTCCGGCACGAAGAAGGCAAGCGCGTCGCGGTCCCCGCGGAGGAGGTGCCGGCCGAGACCGGCCTGCTCGAGGCAGCCTTCAAGACCGCGCCACGCGGCGAGCCCTTCACCTCGCCGGGCACCGGGGCCTGGGCGGAGCCCGGCGCGGCGGCGGGGCCGCTCACGGTGGAGCTCGGCGACGGCTCGCTCGTCAGCTATTCCTGGTACCGCTTCGTCGACCAGCCCTCCTTCCAGCAGTACGCCTGGGACGAGGTGAAGAAGGCCCGGCTGCAGGCGCTGGTCGAGGAGATCCACCGCGCCTGGCCGATCGACCGCGACTACATGCCGCCGCCGACCTCGGGCGAGCTGGTGGCGCTGGACCCCGCGCTGTTCGTGACGCCGCCGGAGGGGCTGGAGGTCGGCTACGTGCCGATCGTGACGCGGCAGGAGGACGCGGGCGGACGCCGCTAGCGGGCGTCGGTCTCGCGCCGAGTCGACCGCTACGAACCCGCGGCCACCCTCCGCCGGAGCTCATACGTGCCTCCACCCGCGCTGATGTGGTAGACCTCCCACCCTTGGCGCGCGAATAAGTCGAGCATCTGGTGCCGCGAGCTCAAGGCGCGGGTCTTCCGCGGGTAGTCCAGGTTCAAGATCTTGGCCAAGGCCATGCGCAGGTCCTGACGATCAGCAGGAGACTCCAGGTTGTCGCCGGAGGTCTGTTCGTATTGGGTCGCGGACACGAAGGTGAATCGGGCGGAGGACCCTCGGTTCACCTCGGTGTAGGTCGCGTGCTCCCATGCCGCAGGATTGGTGGGATCCACATGGGGCACCGGTACGCCGCTCCAGAGCACCGACCCCCCAGCGGTGAAGGCGAGGAGGGCGAAGGAGGCGAAGATCAGGAACCTGGGGAGGGAGAGTGCCATGGGTGGATCCTAGTGCAGGCACCCCCGCGCATGTTCCAGCCAGGGTGTGGCGTGTCACGACGCCGCCACGGGACCACGGCTCCCCCTTCCTCGCTCGAGTCCAATCTCCGGGATTCTGCTGGACCAGGCGCCCCTAGGGCAGTTCGCCCGTGATGGGCAAAGCGCACCAGAAGAAGAAGAGCAGGAACCAAGTGTGGAAGAGGAGATTCCCGATCCAGGTGGGCCTCCGCGATACCCGCCAGGCCAAGACCAGGGAGAGGACCAGGCCGAGTCCGGATTGCGAGGACAGACAAGCCTGCGTGCCCACCGAGGAGTAGACCTCCTCGCTGTCCCAGCCGAGCACGACCCAGATCGGGATCGCGCAGACGAGTCCGTAGAGGAAGATCCAGGTCCGTCGTGGAATCCGGTCCTCTCCCATGCGGAGGTGGCGAATCCAGTTCCACGTGAAGATCGCCGGCAGGATGCCGATCGAGAGCAGGCGGATCAACCCGGGGACATCGCGCAGGCCGAGCACCTGGAGGACCATGGTGAAGGGAATGGCGAGCATCAAGGACGGGAGCGAAAACGGCGCCCCAGGAGCGGCGCCAGGCCCCGACACGGATTGGAAGGCCGCCAAGCCGACGAGGACCGCGCTCAGGATGGTCAACAGCTGTGCTCGCGCAGGGGTCAGGCTCCCGCTCCAACGGATATCCACCTTCGGATTCGCAACCATGGCTTGGTAGAGGGCTTCAACGAGCCGCCTGACGATCAGGCTACACTTCCTTTCGTGAACCGCCTCGCCGCTTTCATCGTCACCGTGCTCCTGTGCACGCTCGGCCTCCCGACCACCGCCGCCGCCCAGGAGCCCGGCACCGACCATCCCGTCCAGGAACCCGAGCTCGAGCCCGATCTCGGCGGCGCCATCATCCCGATGTGACCGGGCTGACCCGGTGAGGGCGCTCCGGTTCGGGGCGATGGAGAGATCATGGAGACGCCGTGGAGCTTCTCCTACCGTCAGGTGCTGGTGCAGGGCAGCGACCGCGCCCCCACCGAGTTCTCCTTGGTCCGCCAGCTGTTCCCGAACTTCCGCGGCGGCATCGAGTACATGCCGCGCAGCGAGCGGATCTCGCCGGTGTGGACCTGGCGCTTCCTCGAGGCCGACGGCTGGCAGCCGGCGATGGCGCTCGGCCAAAGCAGCGCCTGGCCGTCCTCCAAGGCTAAGGGATCGGCCTTCCTGCTGACCGCCGCCCAGGACCTGGGCGAAGGATTCTCGGGCTACGTCTCGCTGAGCTACGCGCCTCGCGGCGACCTGTGGCAGGTCCCCGCCGGCGCCGGCTACCGCTTCCACACGCACTGGTCCTCGCGGCTGATGTGGGACGGCAACAAGCTGCACCCGATCCTGACCCACCACGGGGACGGCGCCTGGAGCGTCAGCCTGATGCTGCTCGACGGCAAGGACCCGACCCTGGCGATGTCGTTCGGGTTCTAGCGCGGACCCAGCCCGCGAAGTCAACGGTGCCGGGGAGCCGGCACCGTAATTTTTCGGATATCCGAGCCTGGAATCCTCGGGGTAGCGTTGAAGAGATCGCCGAATCCCCTCTGGCGGTCAACGTCCGTTTCCTCGACGCGGCAGCCGCGGCCATTCCTGGCCCCGGCCCGGCGCCATCCCCCGACCACTTCCCCCTCCGAGTGGCACCAACGACCCAAGAATCCATGATCCGCACCATCTCCACCCTCTTCCTGGCGGGCCTGCTCGGTGCCCCCCTGGCCGCCCAGAGCAGCTGGCTCAGTGAAGACTTCGATGTCTGGCCGGCGCCCGGCTGGACCGAGCAGAACAACGGCGCCGTCGGCGATTGGGCCGCGGGCGTCCCCGGCTCCTACAACTACGTGATCGCGGGCATGGCCATGCACGATCGCCAGGTGGGCCAGGCCGACAGCATGCTCATCTCCCCGGCCGTCGACCTCAGCGGCGCCACCGGCCCGATCTACCTGCACTGGTTCGACTACCTGAGCCGAATCAATTATATGGCCCACCACTCCTCGGGCGCCGGCAACGGCGTCAACACCCTCGAGGTCTCGACCGACGGCGGCGCGACCTGGACCGTGGAGTGGACCGAGTCCCGCACCGCCGGCCTGCTCGACGCCAACCACGTCGACCTGTCGGCCTACGCCGGCCAGGCCAGCGTGATGCTCGGCTTCCGCTACACCGGCGACGACGCCCAGGTCTGGGGCATTGACGAGGTCCGCCTCGACTCCAGCGCCTACGGCATGATCCGCAGCATGGTGAACCCGGCCAACGGGCACACCTACATCGCCACCTACAAGAACGGCCACGGCGGCGTGGCCGGCTTCCTGTCGGCCCGCGCGGCGGCCGCCTCCTTCGGCGGCTACGTCGCCACCGCGACCGACGCGGCCGAGAACACCTGGCTGTGGGAGAACTTCTCCAAGTGGAGCTCCTCCAACAGCACCGCGCCGGAGTTCATCCAGCGCTCGATCTGGGTCGGCGGCACCGACGAGGCGGTCGAGGGCACCTGGGTGTGGGAGAGCGGTGAGGCCTGGAGCTACACCAACTGGAAGGCCGGGGAGCCCAACAACAGCACCTCGGTCGACCCGAACGGCGAGGACTACGTCCGCATGGACTCCGCCGACGGCGGCTGGCTGGACAAGCACGAGGCGGCGACGCTGTTCATCGTGGTCGAGGTCGAAGGCCCGAGCTACGCCATCAGCAACCTGACCGCCGGCCAGGTGGCGACCCTGACCATCTCCAACGTCACGCCGCTCGGCTCGGTCCTAGTCGGCTACAGCCTTTCCGGCGCCGGCCCGACCAACACCATCTACGGCCCGGTGGACATGAGCCCGCCGATCAGCCAGCTGGCTCCGCTCACGGCCGACGCCGCCGGAGTGGCCGCCGCCGCCGTCCCGGTCCCGCCGACCGCCGCGGGCATCACGGTCTACACCCAAGCGCTCGACCTGGCGACCGGGGAGCTCAGCAACTCCCTCGCCGAAGTCATCCAGTAGAGCCCGAATCAGGATGGGGTGCGGCCTCCCTCTCCGGAGGGGGGCCGCTTTCCCTATTCCGCTCCGCTCTCGGACGCGGCGATGGCCCGACGCAAGGACTCCTCGCCGAGCGGCTGGTCGTAACGCAGCTCGACCAGCCGCACGCCTCGTTCCCGGCACAGCTCCCGCTTGCGGCGGTCGCGGCGCTGGAGTTCGAGCAAGGCGAGCTCGCCGCCCCAGGCCTCGACCGGGGCGAAGTGCTGCTCTCCCTGGAACTCGATGGCCAGCTCGCGCTCGGGCAGGTAGAGGTCGAGCTCGAGCCCTCCCAGCCAGCGCGGGCGGGCGCGGCGACGCAGCGGCTCATCCGGGAACAACCGTGCCACGCTCAGCGCCAGCAGGGGCTCGGCGATCAGGCCTTCCCCCACCGGCGCCAGGCCGAAGTCCAGCCGGACCTCGCTCTCGAGCTGATTGCGCACCGCCCGCAAGCAGCGCGGCGCCAGCCAGCGCAGGCGCTCGAGGCGGTCGGGCGCTTCGAGGCCGTAGGGATCGGCGCGCGGGAGGTCGAGCATGGCCTGCTCCTCGGCCGCGGCGCCGGGGAAGCGGCGCTCCAGCTCCTGCTCCAGCTTGGCGTGGACCCGGTGCAGGCGCCGGAGGATCCGCAGCAAGGGAGCCGGGCAGGACCGCGCGCGCGGCTTCAGATCCACGAGGTCGACGCCGTTGCGCAGGTAGACCTGCTGCACGTACCAG
>CAZXTO010000046.1:0-8124 GCA_964643675.1 uncultured Planctomycetales bacterium | reverse complement strand
ACCAGCCGTGGCTCTGCAGGAAGCGGCTGCCCTCTCCCGGACCGCAGAAGCGCCGGGAGGGAACCGCGCGTTGGCAGCGGTGACACCGGTCCTCGGCCAACGGCAGATCGCCCAGGACCCGCGGGTCGACCGGGTCCAAGACCGCCGCGGCGTCGCGCCGCCGCCCGGGGGAGCGCAAGGGGTCGATGCCGGATCCGCCGCCTTCGCCGCCGCCGGCGAGTTCGCGCAGCTCGGGCACCACCTCCGCCAACAGGCCGCTCGGCAGCTGCATCCAGGCGGCGGCACGGCGAACCTTGGATCGCCGCGCGAAGTGGATGAGCTGCGCCAGCGCAGGTTCGGCGCAGGCGCACAACCGAACGGGCGCGCCAGGCCCGTCCTGGAAGCCGATCAGGCTGCCCTGCCGCGGCGGGTAGTGGACCCAGCCGCTCGGCAGCCGCTCTCGGACCACGCAGCGGTCGGCGATCGGGGAGGTCGGGGGCATCAGGTGACGGCGGCCGCGGAGGGCCAGCGCCGCATCCTCGCGCACGGGCCGCCGGTGGATCAAGGTCCTCCGCCGGATGCTCCGAACCGACCATCCGCCCCCAAAAGCCCGACCAGGCGGGGCCTGCCCCCGTAGCCTGTCCCAGCCTCGACCGCGCCATGAAGCACTCCCCCCGCACCGCGCTCCTCCTCGGCCTGCTGGCTCCCCCCGTCCTCGCCGCCCCGCAGGCAGCCCCGCTGGTCCGAGCCGCTCCGGAGCCGGAGCTGGCCCCGCTCGCCGCCGCCCTGGCCAGCGTCGACGCCGAGTCGATCGAGGCCGACCTCCGCTTCATCGCCTCCGACGAGATGCAGGGCCGCGACACAGTCTCGCCCGGGCTGCGCATCACCGCGCGCTACCTGCGCGCGCGGCTCGACCGGCTCGGCTTCCACCCCGGCGCCGGCGACCGCTACCTGTACGACTACCCCTTGGAGGGCAAGCAGCTCGAGCGCGGCTCACTGACGGCGACCCTCCGCTTCGAGGGCCAGCCGCGCGCCCTGGAGCACGGCCGCGACTACCTCGCCGCCGGCAGCTGGGCGGTCGCCGACCTCGAGAGCGAGGGCGGCGTCGTGTACTGCGGGGAGGGCGACTTCGACGCCGCGGACCTGGAGGGGAAGTGGGCGCTGTGCCGCTACTCCGGCCAGAGCCTGTGGCGGCTGTTCTGGCCGGCGCGGCGCGCCGGTGCGGTCGGCCTGCTGCTGGTGAGCGAACCGGACAGCGAGCTGGGGCCGGTGCTGGCCCACTTCGGCGCCGACCCGGAACGCCCCTACGGCCAGCGGGTCAGCTGGCCGGCCGAGGAGGGAGGCCGCCGCGCGCGGGCGCCCTTCCCGGTGCTCGCCCTGAGCGAGGAGCTCGGCGCCGCGCTGCTCGCCGGAGAGCCGGCGCCGGGGGCCTCCCTGGACGCCCAGCTCACCGAGCGGCGCAGCGCGGCCGAGAGCCCGGTCGTGGCGGAGAACGTGTGCGGTCTCTGGCCAGGCAGCGACCCCGAGCTCCGCGACGAGGTGATCCTGATCTCCGCCCATTACGACCACGTCGGCGTCAACGGCGACAAGGTCTACAACGGCGCCGACGACAACGGCTCGGGCACCTCCGGCCTGCTGGCGCTCGCCGACGCGCTGGTCGAGTACGGCCCGATGCCGCGCTCGGTGATGCTGATCTGGGTCTCGGGCGAGGAGAAGGGCCTGTGGGGATCGAAGGCCTGGGCCCAGAACCCGGCGCTGCCCGAAGGCATGCGCGCGGTCGCCAACATCAACGTCGACATGATCGGCCGCAACGGCCCGGAGGTGCTCTACGTGACCCCGAGCGCCAAGCACGAGGGCTACAACGGGCTGACCCGGCTGATGGAGCGCTTCGCCGCCGAGGAGGGCTTCGGCGGCTTCGCCGAGGGGATCGAACAAGGCTTCGACGGCCTCGGCAGCGCCGACGACTACTACGGCCGCTCCGACCACGCCCAGTTCGCCAAGCTCGGCATCCCGGTCTGCTTCCTGTTCTCAGGCGTGCACGAGGACTACCACCAGCACACCGACACGGTCGAGAAGGTGGACTGCGACAAGATCCGCCGCGTGGTGCGGCTGGTCCTCAAGGCCTTGGACGCGCTAGAGGCCGAAGACCTGAAGCCGGCCTAGCAGCGCCCGGCAGGATCCTCATCGGCCCGCTGGCGGCCCCGAGCGGCCGTTAGCCGCCCAGTGCCGCGTCCCAGCCCAGGCGGCCGCCGACCACCGGCAGCTCGAGCACGGTGGCGTCGAGGTCGATCGACAGCTTGGTGCCGGCCTTCGGCCACAGCGTGAAGTCCTGATCGCTGGAGAAGATCATCAGGCCGAGGTGCTGGCCGGCGGGGATGATCTGGTCATCCGGCTGCAGCGCGAAGTCGAGCTCGACGAACTCGCCCTTCTTCAGGGGAGAGGACTCGCGCAGCGAGGCGTGGTTCTGCGGGTCGGCCCAGCCGCGGGTGATGATGTTGTCGTTGATCGAACCGCCATCCTCCCACGGCAGCGAGACCAGCCACACCGACAGGTTGGCGGCCTTGCGGCTGGCGGCGAGGCGGATCTTCAGGCGCGGCGTGCCCGAGAGGTGCAGCGGCCGCTCGAGGGCGTCCGACACGTAGAGCAGGCGGTGCTTGGACTCGTCCTTCTCGGCCAACGCGGTGCCGCTGAGCTCGACGTCGTCGACCAGGGTCTCGACCCCCTGGGACTCGCCGGCGCGGTCGGGGCCGAGCGCGCCCCAGCCCTTGCCGCCGGCGCGCGGGTGCAGCGCCACCGCGCTCGCCTCGGGGTGCGGGTAGTCGGCGTAGGCGGTCGGGTCCTGGTGGCCGGCCCCTTCGCGCACGATCCAGGAGCGGGGCATGCTGTCGACGCCGTTGTCGACCCCGTAGAGGTAGTGGGAGAACCAGAGGTTCATCAGCCGCGGCGTCGGCGGGCCGCCGTGGCCGCCCTGGTGGAAGAAGGCCATGGCGGGCTTGCCGCGCGCCTTCAGGCCCTCGTAGACCGATACGCTGTGGGCCGGCATCACGTTCCAGTCGTTGAAGCCGTGCGAGATCAACACCGCGGCGCGCACGCCGTCGAGGCGCTCGCGGTAGTTGCGGCTGTGCCAGAAGTCGTTGTAGTCGCCGGTCAGCCGGTCCTGGTTCTCGTTCATCAGCTCGTCGCGCACCGTCCTGTCGCAGCTCTTGCGCATCTTCGGGTGGCCGCTGTTGATGAAGTCGTACAGGACGTCGATGTCCTCGCCCATGTAGCCGCCCGGGTGCCGCACCAGGCCGTGCGAGCGGTAGTAGTGGTAGTAGGAGGTGTTCGGGGCGTCGGGGATGATCGCCTCCAAGCCCTCCACGCCGGTGATGGCGGCCGCCAGCGGCAGGGTGCCGTTGTAGGAGGTCCCGGTCATGCCGACCTTGCCGGTGGCCCAGTAGGCCTGCACGGTCTCGTCGCCGTCGGGCGTGGTGTAGCCGGCGGCGCGGCCGTTGAGCCAGTCGATCACCGCCTTGGGCGCCAGCTCCTCGTTGGCGCCGCCCACGGTCGGGCAGCCCTGCGATTGCCCCGTACCCGGCGAGGAGGAGTGCACCACCGCGAAGCCGCGCGGCACCCAGGTCCGGACCAGCGAGTTCGAGATCATGCCCGCCTTGCTGCGGAACGGGATCTTGGTCGCGTCCTTGCGCTTGGGCGGCTTCTCCCCCAGCTCGTGCTCGGGGTCGTAGAAGAAGTGGCTGCCCATCGCCACGCCGGCGAAGTACGGGCTGGTCTCGTAGATCACCGCCACCTGCAGGCCTTCGGAGTCGGTCTGCCCCGGGCGGGTGACGTCGACGTGCACGCGGTCGAGCTTGCCGTCGCCGTCGGAGTCGAACTCGGTCTCCACCCACAGGTAATGGCGGACCCACTGCTTGGAGTCCTTGAAGCCGTCGACCACCTGGGCCATGCCGTCCTCGAAGACCGGGACGGTGGGCGCGGATTGGGCCGCGAGCGGGGCGGCGAGGGCGGCGACGAGGAACAGGAAGGGCGAGCGGAGAGCAGGCATGGGGCGCAGCATCTTGGCTGGGGGGACGGCGGGGCGGAGCATGGCGACCGTCATGGCCTACGGGGAACCGCCCCGAGGCATAGGGTAGTCCTCCCTGCGTCCGGCAGCGTCCTTCTCCGGCGGCCCCGGCCGCGAGCCGAATCGACCAGTATGATGGCGGCATGACCTCCGGAGGCTCTTGGAGACTCCGGAGCAGGGCCGCATCCCTCCTCGGGGTCCTGCTGGTCCTGGCTTCGGGGCTCGAGGCTCAGTCCGCTGAGCAGGGGGCCTTCTCGGTCCGGAGTTACGAGCCCTCCGTCTACGAAGGCCACCCGCAGGTCTGGGGCATCGCCCAGGATCCGGACGGCATCCTCTACGCCGCCAACGCCGACGGCCTGCTCGAGTTCGACGGCGAGCGCTGGCGCCGCTTCCGCCACCCCAACGCGCGCGTCCTGCTCGCGATCACGGTGCACTCCGATGGTCCGATCTACGTCGGCTGCATGGGCGACGTGGGCTTCTACCGTCGCAACGAGCAGGGCGGCTACGACTTCCACTCGCTCCTCGAGCATCTCCCCGCCGAGTTCCAGGAGCTCGGCCTGGTCCGCGATGTGCGCGAGGTCCCGGGCGGCGCCGTGCTGTTCTCCACCCGCCAGCGCCTGTTCCTCTGGAGTCCGGCCGACTCCAGCCACCTCAGCGGCGAGGTCCGCGTCATTGGGCAGCCCCAGCCCGGCCTGGAACGGGCCCGAACCTACTCACCGAGCCATGCCTTCGAAGGATCGGTGCTGCTCACTCACTCGGAACGCGGGCTGATGGAGCTCCGGGACGGCGCCCTCCACTCGGTTCCGGGCGGCGAGGGCCTCGCCCATCAACCGCTGATGGGGATGGTCCGCTTGGAGAAAGGGGATCGACTGGCCTGCTCTGCCAGCAACGGGCTCTTCCGGGAGACGGACGACTCCTGGTCCGCGTGGGACAGCCCCGCGAGCCGCCTCCTCCATGGGCGGAAGGCCCGTGGGATGCTGGCGCTCCCGAGCGGCCGCCTAATGGTGGTCACCGAGGACCACGGCATGGTGCTGTTCGACCAGCAGGGGGAGGTGTTGCGGACCTTGGACTCAGCGGCCACGGCGAACCAGCGGGGGGTCATCGGCCGCCCCCACCTCGACCCCAGCCACGGGCTTTGGCTGCCGACTGGCTCCGGGATCCGCCGCCTCGAGCTCGAATCGCCGATCGAGGTCTTCGACGACCGCCACGGCCTCAGCGGCCAGGTGTTGAGCATCGAACGCCACGAAGGGGGTATCGCCGTCGGGACGACCTCCGGCCTGTTCATGTTGGAAGCAGCGCAGGACCCGTCTGGCCAGGGCCGCTTCCGGCCCCTGGTCGAGAAGCAATGGTGCTGGGATCTGCTCTCCCACGAGGGCTGGCTGCTGTGCGGCATGAACGTGCCACTCGTCGCTCGCCGCGGGGACCAGGCCCAAGTCGTTCAGGGGATCAATGCACCGCGCGCCTTCCTCGCTGCCGCCGACGGGAGCATGGTCTACGTCGCCGGACTCGAGGGCTTGAGCGCCATCGAACAGGTCGACGGGAGCTGGGTGAATCGCGGCCCCCTCGCCCCCACCGAGTCCCGCCTGCTGACCCTCATCGAGGGGCCGGACGGGGACCTCTGGTGCACCGCCAGGCCCCCCGATGGCTCCCACCGGATCGAGCGCTTCCAGCCGGACGGCGGCGGCATGACCGCCTACGGCGAGGACCAGGGCGTGCCGAGCCACCGGATGCTCTATCCCTTCCCGTGGCGCGGCCGGCTCTGGCTCGGCAGCGCCGACGGACTGCTCCGCTTCGAGCCGGACGAGGACCGCTTCGTGCCCGACGAAACCCTCTGGCAATCCGAGGAGGCAGGCTTCGTCGAGGACCGCGCCGTGATCGCGCCGGCGGTGGATCCCCATGACCGGCTGTGGTTCGTCCAGTCCTCCGACCTGAGCGCCCGCGCCGAGTTCACGCCGGATGGCCCGCTGCCGCTACGTTATCCGCTGGCCCGCGATGGCCCCCGGCAATACCGGGTGTTCCACTTCGAAGCCGAGGACGGGGTGGTCTGGGCCGGCTCGAGCGACGGCAAGCTGGCGCGCTACGCCGAGGCCCGGGAGGTCTTCCCCGAGCCGCACGAGACCTTGCTCCGTTCCTTCGCAGCCGACGGAGAGACCCTGCTCGGCGGGGTGGCGGACGCCTCCTGGCCGGTGCTCGAGCTGCCCTATCTGCCCGAGCGCGGTTTGCGCTTCCAATTCTCCTGCCCGGATCTCTGGAGCGTCTCCCCTCTCGCCTACCAGTCGCGCATGGTCGGCCTGAGCGAGGAGTGGTCGGCCTGGAGCCGCGAGACCTACCGCGACTTCACTTCCTTGCGGGAAGGGGATTACCGCTTCGAGGTCCGGGCGGGCAGCGCGGGCGGCGGCGTGGGTCCGGCCAGCGCGGTCGAGTTCAGGATCCTGCCGCCCTGGTACCGCAGCTGGTGGGCGACCCTCGGCTTCCTGCTCACGGGGGGAGTCGGGATCCAGCTCCTGACCTCTTGGCGGATCGGGGTCCACCGTCGCCGCGGGGAGGAACAGGAGCGACGGGCGGATGAACTGGCCGAGGAGATCCGCCAGCGCAAGCTCGCCGAGGCCGAACGCGAGCGGGCCCAGTCCGCCCGTGAGCGATTGGAGGATCAGCTCCGCCAGGCCCAGAAGTTGGAAGCGGTCGGCACCCTCGCCGCCGGCGTCGCCCATGACTTCAACAACCTGCTCACCGGGATCCTCGGCTACGCCGACCTGGCGGAGCGCCAGGCGGCGGACGACCCGAAGCTCTCCGGCCACCTCGAGAACGTGCGCGGACTCGCCATGGAAGCGGCCGGGGTCACGCGCGGTCTGCTGACCTTCAGCCGCAAGGCGGATTTCCAGAAGACCAAGCTCGACCTGGGTCGTGCCCTGTCCCAGACCCTCAAGCTGCTCAAGCGGATCCTGCCCGCCTCGATCGAGCTGGGCTGGGAGGTCGAAGACGAGGTCCACGTGCTCGCCGACGAGACGCAGCTCAAACAGGTCATCATGAACCTGGCCGTCAACGCCCGCGACGCGATGCCGGACGGCGGCAAGCTCCTGGTCTCGCTCCGGGCGGAGGAGCCGGCTGGAGGTGACGAAGGGACCGGGAGCGCGGTGCTGCAGGTCGCCGACACCGGCGAGGGCATCCCCGAGGAGGTCCGGGAGCGTCTGTTCGAGCCCTTCTTCACCACCAAGAGCCGGGATCGCGGCACCGGCCTCGGCTTGTCGATCGTGCTCGGCATCGTCGAACAACACCAAGGGACCATCGAGATCGACTCCGCACCCGGCGCCGGGACGCGGGTGACGGTCCGTCTGCCGCTGAGCGAGCCGCCCAGCGGCCGCGATCGGGGAGCGCCTGACCGCGCCGAGCCGCGCTCGGGCTCCGGGGCGATCCTGATCGCCGAGGACGACCCGGCGATCCGCGCCATGGTGGTCGACGGCCTGCGGCAGGCCGGCTTCGAGCCCCTGGAGGCGCCAGACGGCGCCAAGGCGCTTCAGGTCTTCGCCGCCCACGGCCTGCGCCTGCGCGCCGCGGTGCTCGACCTCGACATGCCGAAGCTGAGCGGCACGGTGGTGCTGCGCGAGATCCGCGCCTCCTGCCCAGATCTGCCGATCCTGGTCATCTCCGGCTCACCGGACGCCCGCGGCGAGGAGCTCGCCGGCGCGTCCGACCTGCTGCGGAAGCCGTTCCGGACCGGGGAGCTGATCGATCTCCTGATCGAGTGGACCGCGGCGCCCTGAGCCCGGTTCAGGGATCGCGCACCAGCAGACTGACGACGCCGTCCGCCACCAGGGGGACGTCCACCGCGCCGTTCACCACCGCCAGCGGCGACAGGGGGCGCGTCGGAAAGAGCTGGGCGGTCAGCCGGCGGACCGACTCGGCGAAGGGGCCGTCCTTGCTGCCGCTGGCGTCGACGAACAGCAGGAAGCCGCCGTAGGAGATGTAGCGGACGAGCTGCTGGACTGCCTTCTCGGAGAGCTCCGGCAGGGCGCCGGTGCCCACCATGACGGCGAAGGGGTGGGCGAAGAGGGCGGGGTCGTCTGGCGCGAGCTGCACCGCGTTGG
>CAZXTO010000045.1:8028-14623 GCA_964643675.1 uncultured Planctomycetales bacterium | reverse complement strand
GCCAGGCCTTCGATGCCCGAGAGGCGACCGAGGAGGTCTTCGAATCCGTCCGTCCGACCGCCGAGGCGAAGGGATTGGAGATCGAGCTCCGGATCGAGACCGGGGGCAACCGCCTGGTCAGCGACCGCCGCCGCTACTGCCAGATCCTGCTGAACCTGCTCAGCAACGCGATCAAGTTCACCGACGCCGGCTCGGTCACCCTGACCCTGTCCGATCGCGCTGACTCCGGGATCGAGGTCGCGATTCAGGACACCGGGATCGGCATCGACACGGAGGACCTGGCCTCGATCTTCCGCCCCTTCCTCCAGGTCGACCGGGGGACCACCCGGTCCCACGAGGGGACCGGCCTCGGCCTGGCGATCAGCCGGCGGCTGCTCAGCCTGATGGGGGGCGAGATCTGGGCCGAGAGCGCCCTCGGAAAGGGGAGCACCTTCAGCTTCTTCCTGCCCCGCGGAACCGAATCGGAGGAGGAATAGAGATGTCCCACCGGATCCTCATCATCGAAGACAACGAGAAGAACATCTACCTCCTCACCTTCCTGCTCGAGCACTCCGGCTTCCAGGTGCTCCAGGCGCGGAGCGGAGAGGTCGGGCTCCAGCTGGCGGAAGAAGAACGCCCGCACCTGGTCCTGCTCGATATCCAGCTGCCGCAGATGGACGGCTACGAGATCGCGCGGCGGATCCGCGCCACGCCCGCGATCGCCGAGGTCCCGATCGTCGCCGTCACCTCCTTCGCCATGGTCGGGGACCGAGAGCGGGTCCTCGAGGCGGGATGCACCGACTACATCGAGAAGCCGATCGACTCCGACACCTTCGTCGATCGGATCTCGCGCCACCTCCCCAAGGATCCCGACCAAGAATGACCAAGGTCTTGATCGCCGAAGACGATCCGTCTTCGCTCTACATGCTCCGGAGCCTGCTCGAGGGCAGCGGCTATCGCGTCGATGCCGTCCCGGACGGCCTCTCCGCCATCGAGGCGGCTCGGGAGGAGCCTCCGGACCTCCTGATCACCGACCTGATGATGCCGGGGATGGACGGCTTCGCCCTGTGCCGGGTCTGGATGCGGGATCCCCAGCTGTGGACGATCCCGGTCATCGCGTACACGGGCACCTACGTCAGCGAGGAGGACCGACAGCTGGCCCTCGATCTCGGGGTCGAGGAATTCCTGGTGAAGCCGGCCGAGCCCGACCAGATCCTCGCCTCGGTCCGCGCGGCGCTGACGCGGGCGGGGCGGGAAGCGCTCGATGGGGCAGCCGCCCTCCCGGACCTGGAGTTCTTCCAGCGCTACGTGCTGCGGTTGCGGTCGAAGTTGAAGCAGAAGGTGGACCAGATGCTGGACACCGAGCAGGAGCTCCAGCAATACGTTCGGCGCAGCGAGTCGATCCTCAACGCCTCACCGATCGGGGTGTTCTCCTTCGACCGCGAGGGTCGGATCACCTCGTGGAACCTGGCCGCCGAACGGATGCTGGGCTATTCGGAGGTCGAGGCCGTCGGCTGCCCGATCGACCTGCTGGCCCCCGACCTGCCCTTCGCCCCGGGATCCCCAGGCGGGGAGCCTCCGGCCCTCGAGGCGGAGCCGGCCAAGTTCGTCCGGCGGGAGGCCCGCCTCATGCACAAGGACGGGAGGTCCAGGGAGGTCTCCCTCGACCTGGTGGACACCGGCCCCGAGGTCGACGTCATCGGCTTCATCACCGACCAGGGCGCGGTGGCCAGCGCCAAGGACGAGGTGTCAGCCTCGAACGCCAGCTCTTCGCGGCCCAGCGCATGGAGTCGATCGGCATGCTCGCGGGCGGGATCGCCCACGACTTCAACAACATCCTCACCGTCATCAACGGCAACGCCGAGCTGATCCGGCGGGCCGAGGGGGCCGATGCCTCCCTCCAGGGTTATGCCACCCAGATCCTGGAGGCCGGCGGCCGCGCGGCCTCGCTCACCCGGCAGCTGCTGGCCTTCGGCCGGCGCCAGGTCCTCCAGAGCGAGCCGATCTGCCTCAACGAGATCGTGCTGGGGATGGAGAAGATGCTGCGCGGCATGATCGAGGAGAACATCCACTTCGAGTTCTCGCTCGCCCCCGAGCTCGGGGTGATCGAGGCCGATTCGGTCCAGCTCGAGCAGGTCCTGCTCAACCTGGTGGTGAACGCCCGCGACGCCATGCGAGGGGGCGGCCACCTCCGGATCAGCACCGACAACGAGTCGATCAGCCGGCAGGACGCGCTGTGCAAGCCGCCGCTGCACCCGGGGCGATTCGTCTCGCTCCGGGTCAGGGACACCGGCTGTGGCATGGACGAGGAGGTGTCGAAGAAGGTCTTCGACCCCTTCTTCACGACCAAGGAAGACACGGGTGGATCCGGCCTGGGACTCTCCACGGCCTATGGAATCGTGAAGCAGAGCGGCGGCTTCATCTTCCTCGACAGCACCCCCGGCGCGGGCTCCGAGTTCAAGGTGATGTTCCCGCGGTCGGATGATCTTCCCCAGCCCGAGCGGGATGCGCCCGCCCCGGCCGAGGCGCAGGCGAGCGGGGAAGAGACCCTGCTGGTGGTCGAGGACAACGACCTCATCCGCTCGATGACGGTCCAGATCCTCGAGGCGAGCGGCTTCCACGTGCTGCTGGCCGCGGACGGCGACGCGGCCCTGACCCTCGCCGAGGAGGAGGGAGGCCGCATCGACCTGCTCTTCACCGACCTGGTGATGCCCGGCCTGAACGGCGTCGACCTCGCGCGGCGGATCCGGCGTCACCACCCGGAGATCAAGCTGCTGTTCACCTCCGGCTACCCGGGCGACACCCTCGACCGCCAGGGCCTGAGCGCGCTCCCAGGGCAGCTGCTGCCCAAGCCCTTCACCGCGACCTCCCTCCTGGCGGCAATCCGGTTGGTCCTCGACGGACGGGAGAGCTGAGGGCGGCTCAGCCGTCCCGCTCCGCCAGCTCCTCCCAGCGGGCCATCTTCTCGCCGAGCTCGGTCTCGGCGGCCTCGCGGCGCGACCGCAGGGCGCCGACCTGAGCGGGCTCGCCCTGGTAGGTGGCCGGGTCGGCGAGCTGGGCATCGATCGCCTCGATCTCCTCCTCGAGCTCGCCGATGCGCTCGAAGGCGGCCTCGTACTCCCGCTTCTCCTTGAAGCTGAGGCCCTTGCGCTTCGGCGCCGCGGCGCCGGCCGCCGGTTCCGCCTTCGCGCTCGTGCCGGAGGCCGACTTCGCTGCCGCCCGGGAGCCCGATCTCGCCGTCTTGGAATCCGGCGTGGTCGCCAGCGCCTCCGCCGCCTTCGCCTCCGCCGCCCGCTTCTCCAGCAGCGAACTCAGATCCCCGGTGTGGAGGAAGGCGCCGCCCTCGCCGTCCAGGTGCAGGATGTGGGTCGCCACCCGGTCGAGGAACCAGCGGTCGTGGCTGACCACCACCACCGCGCCCTCGAAGGCCAGCAGCGCCTCCTCCAGCGCGCGCAGGGTGCCGAGGTCGAGGTCGTTGGTCGGCTCGTCCAGCACCAGGGTGTTGGCGCCCTGCAGCATCAGCTTGGCCAGCAGCACGCGGCCGCGCTCGCCGCCCGACAGCGAACCCACCGCCACCTCCTTCTGGTGGCCGGGGAACAGGAAGCGGTCGAGGAAGCCGATGATGTGCACCGGCCGGCCGGCGATGACCACGTGGTCGTTCTTGCCGGCGATCTCCTCCAGCACCGTCTTGTTCGGGTCCAGGTCCTCGCGGCGCTGGTCGACCGTCGCCACCTTCACCGTCTCGCCGACGATGCGCTCGCCGCCGCTGGGCTCGAGCCGCTCGAGCAGGATGTTCAAGAGCGTGCTCTTGCCGGCGCCGTTCGGCCCGACCACGCCCAGCCGCATGCCCGGCTCCAGCTTCAGGTCCAAGGCCGGCAGCACCTCGCGTTCGCCGTAGGCGTGGCGCACGCCGCGCAGCTCGAGCACCTTGGCGCCGAGCCGCGGGCCCTTGGGGAAGGCCAGCTCCAGCTCGCCGGCCTCCGGCGTCGGCGCCGAATCCACCAGCTCGTGGTAGCGCTGGATGCGCGCCT
Source organism: uncultured Planctomycetales bacterium (assembly GCA_964643675.1). GTDB lineage: Bacteria > Planctomycetota > UBA1135 > UBA1135 > UBA1135 > J029. Next base: position 10,613 of record CAZXTO010000045.1, on the reverse strand, counting down.
TGGCCTTGGTCGATCGCGCCGGCGGGCCGGCCCGCATCCAGGCGGTCTCGCGCCGCAGCAGGTTGAGCCGGGTGCGCTCGGTCTTGGCCTCGGACTCGAGCCGCAGCGCGCGCTGCTCCAGGTAGCGGCCGTAGCCGCCGTCGTAGCCGTAGACCTGGCCGCGGTCGACCTCGACGATGCGGTCGACCACCCGGTCGAGCAGGAAGCGGTCGTGGGTGACCAGCACCAGCGGCACCTTGAGCGCCGCCAGCTGTTGCTCCAGCCAAGCCACCACGAAGGCGTCGAGGTGGTTGGTGGGCTCGTCCAGCAGCAGCAGGTCGGGCCCGCTGACCAGCAGCCGCGCCAGCGCCACCCGCCGCGCCTCGCCGCCCGACAGCGCGCCGCAGCGCGCCTCGGCATCGGGCAGGCCGACGCCGTCGATCGCCGCCGCCACCCGGTGCTCGACGTCGTGGCCGCCGAGCGCGTCGAGCCGGTGCTGGAGGTGCTCCTGGCGGTGGCTGAGGGTCTCGAGCCGCTCGGCGCTCAGCGCGGGGTCGGCCATCTCGGCGTAGAGCGCGTCCAGGTCGGCCAGCAGCTTGTCGCGGCCCTCCAGGCCGGCGCGCACGACCTCGCGGATGGTGGCCTCGGCGGGGAAGGCCGGCTCCTGCTCCAGGTAGCCGATCTGCAGCTCGCGCCGCGCCACCCGCGTGCCCTCGTCCGGCTCCAGCTCGCCCGCCAGCAGCCGCAGCAGGGTGGACTTGCCGCAGCCGTTGGGGCCGATCAGGCCGACGCGGTCGGATTCGCCGACCACCATCGTCACGCCGCTGAGCAGCGGGCGTTTCGGGTCGAAGGTCTTGGCGACCCCGGAAAGGGTGAGCAGCGCCATGGAAGCGCGGCAGTCTACGCCACGCGGGCCGCCCCGGCAGCCAGGAGCGGCCCGCGACGGGGCGGCGCGCCTAGAAGGAGTACAGCGCCTGCAGCTGGATCAGGTCGACCGGGTCGTCCCAGACGTCGTTCAGGTGGGTCCACTCCAGCCGCAGGTCGATCGGCTCGATCACGGTGGCCTGCACGCCGAGGCCCAGCAGCGGCGAGTTGGAGTGGTTCTCGCCGTAGATCGTGGCGCCGGCCGCGTTCTCGTAGTACTCGGCGTCCCAGAAGAACATGCCGGCGCGGCCGAAGACCGCGAACTGCTCGCTGAGCGGGTACTTGCCGAGCACCGACCAGGCGAAGCCGTCGGTGTTGACGTGGCCGGAGTTGCGGGCGCCGTTCCAGCGGCCGTTCCAGGAGTGGCTGCCGAGGTCGACGAAGCCGGCCTCGACCGCCAGGTTCTCGCTCAGCTCGAGGCCGAGGCCCAGGCTCGTGGTGCTGGCCTGCTCGTCGGTGGTGCCGCGGAACTTGGCGCTGTTGCCGGTCGAGCTGTCGTAGCGGCTGAGGCCGGTGCCGGCGTAGACGTAGGGCAGGGTGGTGGCGCAGCTCGGCAGCGCGGCGAGGGCGAGGGCGAGGGCGAGGGCGGACAGCAGGAGTCCGGTGCGGAGGGTCGCGGTCATGGGTGGGGGATCGGGGTGCCCGGCGGGACCGGGGAAGTCGGTTGATGGCCTGCGCAACTTAGGGTCTGCGGGCCGTCTGGGCCACCCGGGGCGCGCGGCGCCCTGGCAGGATGGGAGCATGCTCGGAAGCCTCCTCCTGTTGATGGCAAGTCCGTGTCCGGCGGCGCCCGCGGCTCCGGAGTCCCCGCAGGCGGTGGAGGAGACCGCCCAGGCGGTGGAGGAGACCGACCCCGCGAGCGCGCGGCCCGCGGTCGAGGTCGCGGTCGACCCGCGGGTCGAGCTGCTGGCGATCGTGTTCCGCCTCGCCGGCAGCCCGGAGTACGACCGCTCCGAGAACAGGCTCTACGCCCAAGCCATCGAGCGCCACTTCGGCCCGCACCGCGAGCACGCGGTGGTGCGCGAGGCGCAGCGCCTGCGCCGGGAGCGGGGCGTCTCCTACGACGCCGTGATGAGCCTGGCGGTGCACCTGGACGGCGTGCCCTCGCTGCGGCCTCGACTCCCCTTCGAGGACTCGCTGCTCGACCGGCGCTGGCGCCCGAGCGAGGCGCAGGCCTTCCTCGAGCTGCTGCGCGACTTCGTCGAGGCCAGCGACTTCGCCGGCTTCTTCTCCGCTCAGGCAGGGCGCTACCGGCACGCGGAGCTGCGCGTGCGCGAGCTGATCGATCAGCAGGTGGAGCTGGACTGGTTCGAGGCCTTCTTCGGCGCCGCGCCGCGGGCGCGCTTCCACGTCCTGATCGGGCTCGGGAACGGCCCGGCCAATTACGGCCCCAAGTACCGCGACGCCGACGGCGCGGAGGAGCTCTACGCGGTCATCGGCGCGTGGCTGTTCGCCGCCGGGGCGCCGGTCTTCGACGAGAGCGTGGCCAGCACGGTGGTGCACGAGTTCAACCACAGCTTCGTCAACCACCTGGTCTACGCCCGCGAGGCCGAGCTGCGCGACGCGGGGGAGCGCCTGTTCCCGCTGGTCGCGGACCAGATGCGGCGCCAGGCCTACGGCAGCTGGCAGACCATGATGCACGAGTCCCTGGTCCGGGCCGCGGTGGTGCGCTACCAGCTCGA